>NZ_JBFUKT010000001.1:0-169378 GCF_056400705.1 Paenisporosarcina sp. P5_A11 | reverse complement strand
GACGAATACTAATCGATCGAGGACTTAACCACAATTTTGAATGGCTTTCAATGGCCCGTTTATCCAGTTTTGAGTGAACAAACACTCAATAAGTCTAGTGATAATGGCAAAGAGGTCACACCCGTTCCCATACCGAACACGGAAGTTAAGCTCTTTAGCGCCGATGGTAGTTGGGGGTCTCCCCCTGCAAGAGTAGGACGTCGCTAGGCTTTTTTTATTTTATTCCGAAGTAGCTCAGTGGTAGAGCAATCGACTGTTAATCGATTGGTCGTAGGTTCGAGTCCTACCTTCGGAGCCATCTTCATACTTCTATAGATAGCCAGGTTGAATTTTCTATAGTAAGGAAGAGGCTTTATAGGTCTGCGTATATACATATTGAAAAAACTTATTAAACCATTCTTCTCTTAAGTTAACTACTTGAGGGGTGGATGGCTTTTTTGTGTTGAATAAATACTAGGAGTAATAATAATTAACTGAAAAATGAGAAAAAATAACTATACAATAACTCATCATTCCTTCGAATGGATTATTTTCCAATAAAAGATAGTGTGACATAATGTAGAAATGAAAGCGCTATCTTTATTTGAGTGGTCTGTCGCTTTTATTAAAAAATTATTCTAGGGGGATTTTTGTGGGGAAGAGAAATACTACAAGCAATGTTTTTGTCTGGCTTTTATTTTTTACTCTGTTTATGCAAACGATTGCGCCGGTAACATTATTTCAACCAACAATAGCAAAAGCTGAAGAAAAGATAGTTACACTTGTTGGTAATCTTCAAAGTGAACTTGGAGCTCCTGGAGATTGGGACCCTGCTGATAAAGCGACTGTTATGAAGCTTCAAGCGGATGGAAAGTATAAATTTACTGGCACTCTCCCCGCAGGAAATTATGAATACAAAATTGTAATTGGCATCTCATGGGATGAAAATTATGGTGTTGACGGAGTAGTTGGTGGGGATAATTATGTACTCACTATAGATAATGAAAAAGAGGTGACTTTTATTTATGATGACAACACAAAAAAAGTAATTATTCCAGAACCATTACCTGAAGAACAAACACCCCGAATCGTTGGGGATATCCAGCCGGATATTAGTGCAGGTAGTGAGTGGTCACCTGGAGAATCGACAGCATTGTTGCAAGATGAAAATGTTGACAATATCTATACGTACACAACCCAAGTACCAAAAGGAAAACACGAGTTTAAAATTGTACTAGGAAACAATTGGGATGCTCAATCATTTCCATCGAATAATTTTGTGCTTACTGTTGTAAAAGATTCAACTGTGACCTTCTTTTACAACCACGATTCGAAAGAAGTCTATACCGATTACGATACAGGACTCCCTGATGGCAGCATAACAGGAGAAAAACTTTTTCATGATACATGGAATGAAGCGTTCAGGTCCCCATTTGGAGCGATAAAGGCCGGGGAAGAAGTAACATTGCGCCTTCAAACGAAAAAGGGTGATTTAACATCTGCTAAACTCATGTTGAGAAACTACAATTCAGGTAACACCATTGTAAAAGACATGGTGAATGCAGGTTGGACAACTATCGATGGAAATGAAATTGAGCTATGGGAAGCAACAGTTACACCGAATGATAAAGGTGTCTATGGCTATAAATTCGTTGCCCGAGATGGAGAAGCACTCAAAGAGTACGGGGAAGACACACAAGAAGGTGGAAAAGGGTCGACGGGCGATTCAAATGCGAGTTTATTCCAAATGACGGTTTACGATCCTTCTTATAAAACACCAGATTGGATGAAAGAATCTGTTGTCTATCAAATTTTCCCGGATCGTTTTTTCAATAGCAATAAGAAAAACGACGATAGTAAAACTACTGCCCGTGGAACGGAGCCGATTGAGCATCAGGAGTGGGGTGAAATTCCTGATAATCCAAGACTAGCTGAAACGGAAGGCTACTCAGGTGACGAAATCTGGTCGAACGACTTCTTCGGTGGTGACATTGCAGGTGTGCAGAAAAAACTTGATTACATCCAATCACTTGGTGTAAACACGTTATATCTGAATCCAATTGCTTACGCATCTTCGAACCATAAGTATGATGCGGCGGATTTCAAAGCAATTGATCCGATGTTTGGAACACCTGAGGAATTCAAAAATTTCACAAAAGAACTGAAGAAACGTAAGATGCATCTCATTTTAGACGGAGTATTCAACCATGTAGGTGATGATTCTATTTATTTTGACCGTTATGGAAAATACGAAACTGTAGGTGCTTATGAATATTGGTCGAGTATCTACAATCTGATGAACGATAATTCAGACTTAACTAAAGAAGGCGCGATAGAACAAACAAAAGAAAAACTATTAGCAGAAGGACAGAAGTTCAGCACATATGGTTTTCATAATTGGTTTAACATTGAAAATGAAAAAGTTAATGGTATATACAAATATCAAGCTTGGTGGGGATTTGACTCCCTTCCAGAAATCAAGTCTGTGCCAGGTGAAGCGGTGGACTATGATTCAGAGTTAAACAACAAAGATTTCGCAGATTATATTATGTATGACAAGAATTCAGTTGCAAAATCTTGGCTTGACAGTGGCGCTTCAGGATGGCGCTTAGACGTAGCGAACGAAGTGGATACAGAGTTTTGGAGAGAGTTCCGAAAAGAACTCAAAACAGATGAAAAAGAAGAGCCACTAATCCTTGGAGAGATTTGGGATGACGCATCGGAATACTTCCTTGGAGATTTGTATGATTCTGTTATGAACTACCGTTTCCGTGGAGCTATGATTGATTATCTCAAAAACGGCAATGCAAAAGGGGCAGAAGATCAGCTGAACGCGGTATTTGAAGACTATCCTCAAGAGGCATTTTACTMCTTGATGAATTTAATGGGATCTCACGATACACCACGTGCAGCATTTGTATTAGGAAATGGAACAGATTCCTTTGAACAGGCAGAACTTGACCCGAACTACAATCATGAGCTAGGTGTTAAACGATTGAAGATTGCATCGATTTTACAAATGGGCTATGCAGGTGCTCCAACCATGTATTATGGAGATGAAGCTGGTGTTACAGGGTCCAAGGATCCGGATGATCGCAGAACGTACCCATGGGGTAATGAAGATAAAGACCTTGTGAAGCACTATCAGAAAATCGGGAAAGTGAGAAGCGACTTTCATAATCTATTCAGCCATGGTGATTTAAATCACTTGTATGCGAAAGATGATGTTTTAGCTTATACACGTTCTGATAAAAAAAATGTTGCGCTGGTTATTACAAACCGTGGCAGTGAAAGTAAAACGATAGAGTTAGATGTGAAAAAACTTATTGTGAATAACGTAAATCTTATTGATCAGCTAGATAAGAAATACAAAGCGACAGTAAAAAATGGAATGCTGACAGTTACAGTGCCGTCATTGAACGGACGAATGCTCGTTTCTGACAAAGGGCAAAACTTACAGAGACCCGATGTTGTTTCAAAAATAAAAGTAACTGAAAGCAGTCACACAATTAACCTTTCTTGGAAAGGACATGGAGAGAGCTTTGCTATTTATCAAACAACCATATCAGGTGCTTTTTATGAAAAAGTTGCGATAACTAAGAAAAAAGAAATTAACATTGAAGGATTAGATAACGGACGAAACTATTATTTCGCAGTCGTTGCGGTTGATAAGGATGGAAACGAATCTATAAAGGCAGAAATTAATAAAGCGGCTGTTCCACATGTTGATTTAACCGAAGAGAATTATGAGATTGAGAATCTTTCTATTCTTGAAGATGGAATAATTGATTTGTCTAAAGCGCAAAATATCTCAGTCGATATATTAATTAAAGGGGAAACAGAAAGTGACTTAGCAGAAGGCCTACAAGCTGAACTTCAAGTTAAAGAACCTGGGAAAGAAAGTTGGATATCGCATAAAGCAAACTATATTAGCCAAAATGACCATTTTAATCATTTCAACAGTTCATTCCTACCGTTCAACGAAGGTTTGTACGAATACCGTTATGCATTTTCAACCGATTTAGGGCGAAGCTGGGTAACATCTGAAACGAAAACTGTGTCATTTACTAAAGGACAAGATGTAACTGATCCGGCATCAGCTGTATTGTTAAATCAAGCGACACAAGAATCAGGTCAAGTTAATCTGACATGGTCGGTTGAAGATGCAAATGAACCATATCTATATACAATTGTCCGTGATGGAGAAGTGATTGCCCAATTACTAGATACAAATGCTAGTACCTATAAAGATATGAATGTTACAAATGGAAAGAGCTATTCTTATGAAGTGCATATTTATGACAAAGCAGGTAACCGTGTGAAATCAAACGCTATTAGCGTGATACCTGATCTAGTATTGGTAAAAGTAACAATGAAGGTTAATGCACCGGCATACACTCCACAAGGTATCGATATTACGATGCCAGGTAGTAAAAATGGTTGGAATACAGGTGCATGGAAGATGACACGTGGTGGAGCTGTAACAAACGATTATGAATATACGTTTGAAGCGCAAGAAGGCGAAGTTATCACTTACAAATATGCAAAAAACAATTCGTGGGATCAAGAGGGTCTTGCGGATCACACTCCAGGAAACGTAAATGATGATGATGTGAGCTTTTACGGTTATGGGGCTGAAGGAACCGACTTAAGTTTTGTGGTCACCAACCAAGGTGGTAACGAAATGGTTGTTCAAGATAAGATTTTACGCTGGATAGATATGCCTGTAGTTGTGACGTCACATACCAATGGACAAAGCGTTACGTCTGACACAATTACACTTAAAGGAAATGCAATCAAAGAAGGCGTTTTAACTATTAACGGAGACGCAGTGACAATTAACGATGATATGACATTCACGCACACGGTGAGCTTGCAAGACGGAGAGAATGAGCTGAGCATTCGAATTGAACCGTCAGAAGAAAGTAAAACGACTATCTTTAAAAATGACGGTGGCGCCATTGCGAAAAATACAAAGGTTATCATGATGTCTATTATTAAGAACTAACAAAAAATAAAGAGCTGCCGAGAAAAAGGCAGCTCTTTATTTATAAGGATATGATTATCTCTGGACTTAACTGAAGAAATATCAATAAACAGGACTATCTTTATTCCTAACATAAATGGGAATAGCAAGTCTTTAAATAGACATAATATTATTGTCTATTTTGGTTGTTTGACAAAAAATAAGAGGTCAAGCTGAGTAAGCTAGACCTTTTAAACAGATGTGATTTTTATTTTTGATTACCTTTCTCAAAGGCTCTAAAGCTTATCCAAGTAGAGGTTAGAGTAAGAAAAATTCAAGAAGATAATAGTATAATTGCGGATAAGAGACTCTATGAAAAGTAGCAAGGAAATGTTATTAAAAAAAATATTTAATATTAAATAAATGAATTTGAACTTGTATATTAATTTATTGATAATCAACCTTTATAGAGTTATTTTAACCA
Source organism: Paenisporosarcina sp. P5_A11 (assembly GCF_056400705.1). Lineage (NCBI taxonomy): Bacteria > Bacillati > Bacillota > Bacilli > Caryophanales > Caryophanaceae > Paenisporosarcina > Paenisporosarcina sp. P5_A11. Next base: position 163,949 of record NZ_JBFUKT010000001.1, on the reverse strand, counting down.
AAGTATAAGATTTTTGATGAAAATGAAAAAAACTCTTTACATTCTATTGTAACTCCATTAGAATAAATCTTGTCCGCTTTAAGAGTGACGTGAATTAACCGTTTTAATGCCTTATCTTCTTGCTTCCATAGCTCAGCAGGTAGAGTGCTTCCATGGTAAGGAAGAGGTCACCGGTTCGAGCCCGGTTGGAAGCTTTTTTCCAAAAATACATACTCGTCAAATATTGTCATTAGGCCCCTTGGTCAAGCGGTTAAGACACCGCCCTTTCACGGCGGTAACACGGGTTCGAATCCCGTAGGGGTCACCAATTTCTTTTTACGTAACTTTAACCAGTATGTAAAAAGAATCAAAAGCAAGTAGTTCTAGGAAACGAGTCGGAGATGTTCTTCTACTAAATTCGCCACGTCCTGTGGCAACGTAGAAGCCAGCACATCCTGTGCAAGTGACAACGAAATACGCAGCTTTTCATTCTTTTTAACGGAGGATTAGCTCAGCTGGGAGAGCATCTGCCTTACAAGCAGAGGGTCGGCGGTTCGAGCCCGTCATCCTCCACCATAATTTTTTACCCTTGGAGGGGTAGTGAAGTGGCTAAACACGACGGACTGTAAATCCGTTCCTTCGGGTTCGGCGGTTCGAATCCGCCCCCCTCCACCATTTTTTAAGATATGTTTGTTGGGGTATAGCCAAGCGGTAAGGCAACGGATTTTGATTCCGTCACGCCCTGGTTCGAATCCAGGTTCCCCAGCCATTTCTTTTCTAATATGTACGAGCCATTAGCTCAGTTGGTAGAGCATCTGACTTTTAATCAGAGGGTCGTAGGTTCGAATCCTACATGGCTCACTTTTTTACAAAAAATTTCTTGGGGCCTTAGCTCAGCTGGGAGAGCGCCTGCCTTGCACGCAGGAGGTCAGCGGTTCGATCCCGCTAGGCTCCATAATATATAAAAAAGACACATGGAATGTACCACATTCCATGTGTCTTTTTTTGAAAGATAAGCAAGCACCAACTTTGAGACTACAGCGAACCCAAAAATCAAAGTAGTTTTTTATAGTTTCGCGCATAGTAGACAAAAATTTGAGAATAGTCGACAAAGAACCGCTCAAAGAAAAGGCAAATCAAGAAAACCGCGCATAGGAAAAAATTTCAGTCAGAGGTCCTTCGATACAGCAGAAGGGCCTTTTGGTTTATCCGAAATAATGAGTTGATAACAAATGGATGAATTCTTTCGCCAAGTCGTCTTGTTTCTTTACTAAAACATAAGTGGTGACTTTCGGTAATTCAAATAAATCAAAAGGGACTTTCATTAATCGACCTTCAAGTAATTCTCTTCTAACAATCGAATGCGGAAGAAACGAAATGCCAAGACCATCTTGAATGAAGCGCTTGGTGATATGGGCTTGTGATACTTTCATAGTACGCAAACCAGGAATATGTTCTCTTAGTAGGACCAGTACATCTTCCCAGAATACTGGGTGGTGGTGGGTCAGTAATGTATGAGTGCGCAAGCAGTCCATTACATCGATAGGAGGTCCAGTTTCATCATCATAATTATCCACAGGCACGATAAACAAAAGAGGTTCTTCGAAAATCGGAATCGATTGAAGATGCTTTGAATGCGCATCTATTGCTGAAATTCCTAGATGGACATCCCCAGAATCGACGAGTGATTCAATTAAGTTTGATTCTTCTACACGGATTGTGATTTCGAGGTCTGGATGTTGCTTCATAAAATTTCGTAATATGTAGGGCAAGATGGTTTCTGCTAGTAATGGAGATATGGCAATCGTCCAAGTTCTTCGGAATCCTTGCTTATATGCATGAATGGTTTGCACACTCTCCTCAAATTGGAGAAGGAGGTTTTCGGCTTTTTGTATAAATAACTTACCGGCGTCAGTTAACGTTACACTATTTTTGTTGCGATCAAATAATGAAACCCCTAAAAAATCTTCCAACAATTTAATATGAACAGTCACGCTCGGTTGAGACATTAACAATTGTTCAGATGTTTTACGAAAGTTTAATGTTTTTGCAGCCATGCTAAATGTTTTAAGCCATTGAAGTTGCATATAATCCTCCCGTTAATTAAAGAAATTAATTGATTTAATTATAACTATTTAATATTTATAATCAATTTTCAAACGTATACTGCAAGTATAGGAGGCGATAGTATGTTTCAAAAAGGATTAAAAGATGTGGTGGCGGTTCATACGAAGATTGCATCAGTGGATGGAGAAAAAGGAGAATTGCGATACCGTGGAGAACTTGTGGATAAGGTCATTCCAAATACGACATTTGAAGAGTTGTCCACATTCTTATGGACAGGAAGTAAGAAATCGATTTCTCCGTTGTTTATAAAAGGGCGAATTCTTCCACAGCATGTGCATAACTTACTTCAAACTTTGCCAAATGACCTGCAAGTCATGGATGCCATGAAAGCAGCTATTGCTGTTTTCGGAACAACATCTTTTCTGGAAAAACCAAATGATGAACAAGCAATACTACTTACAGCAGCATTACCGGTCATCGTGGCAACGTTTTATAGAAAACAACGGGGACTTCAACCAGTAGAATCTCGAGATGATCTTGGACACACCGCAAACTTTTTATACTTACTAACAGGGATATCCCCAACATCTGCACAAGTTGAAGCGCTAGAGACATATTTGTTATTAACAATGGAGCACGGTCTAAATGCATCGACGTTTGCAGCAAGAGTGACCATCTCAACTGAGTCTGATATTCCTTCAGCGATTGTGTCCGCACTTGGTACTATGAAAGGTCCATTGCACGGAGGGGCGCCTTCAGGAGTACTTGATTTATTAGATGACATGAAGTCGCCTGAACATGTCCGTGCAGTAATAGAAGAAAGACTAAAGAAAGGCGAGCGTATTATGGGATTCGGTCACCGTATTTATAAAACGGAAGATCCTCGTTCTATCTTGCTACGCGAAAAATGTTTAGCGTTGCAGGGTGAAGATGCATGGTTGGATTTAGCGACGTTTGCAGAAAAAGAAATAATTCAGTTGTTAAATGAACGTAAACCTGGTCGTAAGTTATACACAAATGTAGAATTTTATGCGGCTGCTATTATGCGCGCAATAGATCTTGACCCAGCTTTGTTCACACCTACCTTTAGTTTGGCAAGAATTGTTGGGTGGACAGCACATGCAATAGAACAGGCTGGAGATAATACAATTTTTAGACCACAGTCAGTTTATATTGGCAAAAAGTTCGTATGAGTAAGTTGTAATAGTGCTAATTTAAGGAGTTGCTAGATTTGAGTGTAATTTTAATGCGTGAAAATGTAACATTACGTCCTATGAAAGAATCTGATATCTCGCGTTTGTGGAAATTGACCACACCAGAAATATTTACGCATATGCTCAATCAAATCCAAACTAGTGAAGAATTTGAGAAATGGATGGAAGCTAGTTACTTACAAATGAAAACTTCGAATACAGCCGTTGTATTTGTGGTTGCCAATTTAGAAACGGATGAATTTTTTGGTTCCACACGAATTTACAACATTGATTATGCGAATAAATCGTGTGAAATTGGWGGAACCTATTATGGAAAAGCTTATCAACGAACGCATGTTAATACGATTACGAAGTGGTTGCTCCTTACCTATGCTTTTGAAACACTCGGAATGATCCGTGTTCAATTTAAAACAGATGAAGAAAACGTAACATCACAAAAAGCGATTGAACGACTCGGTGCAACAAAAGAAGGTATTGTTCGAAATGAACGTATACGGTCGACTGGTAAACCGCGCAATGCAGTAATGTATTCAGTTATTGATAGTGACTGGGAACTTATTAAAAATAGACTGGAAGAGAAAATGAATATTTATTCATAATCATGTCCAGTTGAGCCAACACCCCTTCCCGTTTTACAATAGACTTAAGGAAATGGGGAGGTATAAAATGATGAATAATTTAAATATATCTTTAATTGGTGTACCAATGGATTTGGGTCAAAATCGTCGCGGAGTTGATATGGGACCAAGTGCGATTCGTTATGCTGGGGTAGTTGAGCGTTTACAAGAGATTGGCCATACAGTAACCGATGAAGGCAATATTCAAATTGCAGCTGCTGAAAAAGCTGCTTCACCAGATACTAATCTAAAAAATTTAAAAGAAGTAACAGATGCGAGTACTGCTTTAGCTAATAAAATTCATGACGTTATGGAAAATGGTCAATTCCCACTAATTCTAGGTGGCGACCATAGTATTGCGATTGGAACATTAGCGGGTTTAGGCGATCGTTATGAAAACCTAGGTGTGATTTGGTACGATGCGCATTCGGATATAAATACGGGAGAAACGTCTCCGTCTGGAAACATTCACGGGATGCCACTTGCGGTAAGTATTGGATTAGGTCATGAAAATTTAGTGAATATTCGAGGGTTTGCACCTAAAATCAAACCTGAAAATGTAGTCATTGTTGGCGCACGTTCAATCGATCCAGGTGAACGTGAAATAATTAAAGAACAAGGGATTAAAGTATTTACGATGCATGACATTGATAAGCTTGGGATGACTGAAATTATGGATCAAACGATGTGGTACTTAAAAGACCGTGAAGTCGATGGTGTGCATTTATCTCTTGATTTAGATGGAATTGACCCGATTTATACGCCAGGTGTTGGTACACCTGTACCAGGTGGTATTAGTTACCGAGAAAGTCATTTAGCGATGGAAATGTTGTTTACCTCTGATATGATTACGTCTGCTGAATTTGTGGAAGTAAATCCTATCTTGGATGAAAAAAATAAAACGGCTGATGTTGCAGTAGCTCTAATAGGTTCATTGTTCGGAGAAAAATTATTATAAGTTTTAACCAAACTGTTCGACCTAGCATTAATTGCTTAAGGTCGAACAGTTTTTTGGTGGAAAATGATCATAGAATTTGCATTTTAATAATGGATAAACTTTCTAAAAAACTGTAAGTATTTTGAAAAAAATTCTGATATAATTAATATAATTTAAAAAATGATGAAACCTGTCTAACCTTTAATCCGTATAAGTAAGACAGCCGCACGAGCGGAGGAGAATTTTTGATGGATGCGTTGATTAATAAACGAATAAAAGAAGTGTTAAAAGGCGATCAAAACGCATTCGCGGAGATTGTCGAGCTGTTTCAAGATAAATTGTATCGAATATGTTATCGTATGCTTGGTAACCAACACGAAGCGGAAGATATTGCCCAGGAAGCTTTTGTTCGTGCCTTTATTAACATACATACATTTGATACAAATCGAAAATTTTCAACTTGGTTGTACCGAATTGGAACCAATTTGTGTATCGATCGTATAAGAAAGAAGAAACCGGATTATTACTTAGATGCAGAGGTTGCGGGCACTGAAGGATTAAATATGTATTCGCAAATTGCCTCTAAAGAAGAATTACCGGAACAAGAAGTGTTGAAAATGGAAATGCAAGACCGTGTTCAATATGAAATTAGTCGACTGCCGGATAAATACCGGGCAGTGATTGTCCTTAAATATATGGAGGATTTACCACTCCAAGAAATTAGTGATATTTTAGAAATGCCACTTGGTACTGTGAAAACACGTATTCATAGAGGACGGGAAGCTCTTAGAAAGCAACTGAGTAACATGTAGGAGGGGTTTACAATGAATAACTGCCCAGATCATATCGTTCACTATATGCATGAACATTTAGACGGTGACATTAGTCGTGAACATGAGCTGGAGCTTCAGGCACATTTGACGAGTTGTACAACTTGTCAGCAACATATGAATGAATTAAGTAAAGTCGCTGTGTTCGTTCAGAGCGCTTCACATATAACAGCACCAAGTGGTTTTGTAGAAGGCGTTATTGCACGTATGCCGAAAGAAACCTCTCAAGTAGGAATGAAACGCTGGTTCCATAGCCACCCGTTACTGACGGCAGCGGCCTTGTTCATGATTTTAATGAGTGCATCTTTATTTAGCAGTTTTAATGATGATCAACAGTTCTCTTTTACAAAACAACCGAATATTGTGGTTGAAGGAGAAAGAGTAATTGTTCCAGCTGGTGAAACGGTAAATGGAGACATTGTGGTTAAAAATGGCGATCTTCAAATTGATGGAGATGTCAATGGCGATGTAACGGTTATCAATGGAACGCAATATACGGCATCAACAGCTAATGTAACTGGGGAAATAGAAGAGATTAATCAAGTATTTGATTGGCTCTGGTACAAAATGAAATCAATAACGAAAGAGATTACGTCGTCTTTTGATAAAGCAGAAAAATAAGTCTCTCCGAAAAAGGAAGGCTTATTTTTTTCGGGTGCTTTGTGCTTTTCTCTTATGGTAAAGCAGAGTACTGGACCTTATGTTATACTGATTTCATATGAATACGTGAAGAAAAGTGGGGGATGCCACATGCCGTTTATTGACCAATTCACAGATTTGACGCCGGTAAACGTGCTCGTTAATATACTTGATGTGCTACTCGTGTGGTTTGTCATTTATAAAATTTTTACTTTAATAAAAGGAACGAAAGCGGTCCAGCTATTAAAGGGAATCTTTGTAATTATAATTGTTCGGGTGCTAACGCAAACGTTTGGTTTGGATACACTTGGTTGGATGATGCAAAAAATCATTGACTGGGGTTTCCTTGCCGTTATTATTATTTTCCAGCCCGAGCTAAGACGCGCCCTCGAACAAATTGGACGAGGCAAGTTATTTGCCCGCACAAGCCTTCAAGAAGCGGAAGAGCAAAATCGTTTAATAGAAGCGATAACGAAATCTGTAAGTTATATGGCAAAACGCCGTATTGGTGCGTTGATTTCAATTGAACGCGAAACAGGTTTAAGTGATTATATTGAAACTGGAATTCAAATGAACTCTGAAATTACATCGGAATTATTGATTAATATCTTCATACCGAATACGCCACTTCATGATGGAGCGGTCATTATGCAAAAAAATAAAATAGCGGCAGCCGCTTGTTATTTGCCGTTATCCGAAAGTCCGTTTATTTCAAAAGAGCTTGGAACTCGTCACCGCGCTGCGCTTGGTATAAGCGAAGTAACCGATGCGATCACGATTATCGTTTCTGAAGAAACCGGTGCAGTGAGTTTAACATCAAACGGAGACCTTCACCGAAATCTATCCATTGAAGAATTTGAAAAACGCTTACGTAAAGTGTGGTTCGGACCAGAACCTGAACTTGTAAGCAATTCTAAATGGACATGGAGGGGGAAAAAGAATGGATAAAATGATGGATAGCCCGTGGTTTTTGAGAATCACAGCGCTACTACTCGCCATGCTTTTGTTCTTAACGATTAAGTCTGATGAAGAAAACTTAAACGCAGCGACTAACGGAAATATGACGGATATTATTCGTGATGTGCCGGTAGAAGTATATTATGACGATGACAACTTAGTAGTCACGGGCGTTCCTGAAACCGTGGACATGACGATAGAAGGACCTACATCCGATGTGCAAACGGCAAAACAGTTGCAAGATTTTACTGTCTTTGTGGATTTACGCTCGATGAATATGGGAGAACACAATGTCATGCTTCAAGCTGAAAACGTGTCAGACCGGCTACAAGTCACTTTGGATCCTTCTTATATTGAAGTTAATATTGAAGAGAAAATAACTCGAGAATTAGTTATAGAACCTGAATTTAATGATCGATTACTAGCTGAAAACTTTGTGGTGACTACTATGAAATCGGATCCTCAACGGGTGCAAATAACTGGTGCGAAGAGCGTTATTGATAGTATTAGCTTTGTTAAAGCGACAGTTTCAGGGGATCAAGGGATCGATAAAACATTTTCACAAGAAGCAAGTGTGAAGGTACTGGATAAGGATTTATCGAAATTAAATGTCGCCATCGAACCAGAACAAGTAAACGTGACGGTTGAAATCGAAGAATATAGCAAAGAAGTACCAATCACTCTAAGGCAAACTGGGAAACCCAAAGAAGGCGTTACAATTAATGAGCTAAGCCCATCGTTTGGAAATGTACGTGTTTATGGAAATCGTGCAGCAATAGATGATTTAAGCGTTATTATTGTAGACGTTGATATCAGTAAATTAGAGGATTCGAAACACCTTAAAGTAAAAATCCCGCTGCCTAAAGGGGTTTCTAAAACTTCTGAGTCACAAATAGAAGTGGAAGCAGATGTTACACCAGCTCCTGTTAAAGAGCCTAAAGATGGCTCGCCTTAAACAGTAGAGCCAAATGTTCGAGATCAGAATCTGATTCTTGATGTATTGAATGTAAAGAGTTTTTAAAATTATGTAGATACAAACGAAGCCAGAACGGTGAGAAATGTGTTTGATATCATGTATAAAGTCCTGAAATGGTGACATGGACGGTAGGAATACCTTCCGTCACTGTTGATAGTGTAAGAACTTAAGTTTGGATTTGAAGGAGAGAGTATATATATGGGTAAATATTTTGGAACTGACGGAGTAAGAGGCGTAGCTAATAGTGAACTAACACCAGAACTAGCATTTAAATTAGGTCGTATCGGTGGGTATGTATTAACAAAAGGTGCAACGAATCGTCCGAAAGTGTTAATCGGTCGGGACACACGAATTTCTGGACATATGCTAGAAGGTGCACTTGTAGCAGGTCTATTATCTGTCGGTGCAGAAGTCATGCGTTTAGGTGTAATTAGTACACCTGGTGTGTCTTACTTAACACGTGTGATGAGCGCAGAAGCGGGCGTTATGATTTCTGCTTCTCACAATCCAGTTGCTGATAACGGGATTAAATTCTTTGGTTCAGATGGTTTCAAACTTTCAGATGAACAAGAAGCTGAGATAGAAGCATTTATTGATGCGGAAACTGATGAACTGCCAAGACCGGTTGGAAGCAATTTAGGCTCTGTAACTGATTATTTTGAAGGTGGACAAAAATATATTAGTTACTTAAAACAAACTCTAGATGAAGATTTCGTTGGTATTCATGTTGCATTAGACTGTGCACACGGGGCAACGTCATCATTAGCAACACACGTATTTGCTGATTTGGATGCGGACCTTTCCACAATGGGTGCGTCACCAAACGGTTTGAATATAAATGAAGGTGTAGGCTCCACTCATCCTGAAGTATTAGCTAAATTTGTAGTTGATAAAGGAGCTCATGTTGGACTTGCTTTTGATGGTGATGGAGATCGCTTGATTGCGGTAGATGAAAAAGGTCAGATAGTTGATGGCGATCAGATTATGTATATTTGTGCAAAACACTTGCACAAAGAAGGTCGCTTGAATAAAGACACTGTTGTATCAACAGTAATGAGTAATATGGGCTTCTATAAAGCGCTTGATTCACAAGGTTTGACAAGCGTGAAAACAGCCGTTGGTGATCGATATGTGGTCGAAGAAATGAAAAAGAATGGCTACAACTTAGGTGGAGAACAATCTGGACACATCGTGTTCTTAGATTACAATACAACTGGTGATGGCTTATTATCAGGTCTCCAACTCGTTAACATTATGAAAATTACAGGCAAAAAGTTATCTGAGCTTGCTGCTGAAATGACGATATTCCCACAGAAACTTGTAAATGTTCGTGTGACGGACAAACATGGTGTGACGGACAATGCTCATGTAGCAACAGTCATTGATGAAGTAGAAAAAGAAATGGCTGGAAATGGCCGTATTCTTGTACGACCATCAGGTACAGAACCATTAGTACGTGTAATGGTTGAAGCATCAACAAAAGAAGATTGCGAACGTTATGTAGAGCGCATCGCTGAAGTTGTGCGTAGTGAAATGGGATTAGCTGAATAATTTTTATGGAACCAGCTTCATTAGAAGCTGGTTCTTTTTTCTTTCTTACGATAAGATATGTCTTTTTGTTTGAATATCTGGAAAAATAAAAACAAGTTGTAAGATTATTTATTATTTTACTTTCTATTTGTAAAATTTTTTCGTATAATACCTATATAATGGTAGAAAGTGGGTGTCATATGCGTTTAGATGATACAGATAAACGTATTTTAGAGTTATTAACTGCAAATGGACGCTTATCGTATGTCGATATAGGTAAAGAACTTAACTTATCAAGAGTAGCTGTTCGAGAACGCGTGCATCAATTGCAAGAAACGGGTGTAATCGAGCGTTTTACGGTGGTCATCAATTCTGAAAAAGTTGGGAAAAGTGTTTCAGGATTTTTTGAAGTAGACTGTGAACCTTCTTCATTAGTGGAGGTTGCTGAAAAACTTGCTGATAATCCGAGTGTTGCGAGTTGTTATCAAATGACGGGTCCATCTACTTTACATATGCATGTACTGGTCGATGACTTCTCCAATTTAGAGAAATTTATTAACGAAGAATTGTATGCTTTAGGTGGAATTACGCGTGTTGAGAGTCATATATTACTAAGGCGATTTAAGAGTAGAAGTGGCTTGAAATTATAATTACAAAGAGACCCTTACATTTCTAAAGGAATGTAAGGGTCTCTTTGTGTAGAAATTTCTATCTACGAAATGATTGAAAATGCTTCCGGAAACGAAGTGTACAATTCATACCATTTTGTTGATTTTTTTCATAATAACATTACGATATGTAAGTAAAAAGACATGAAATAAAAGCGAAAAGAATTAAAAAATCAATAAAATTTAATTTATTTGAATATTCCTATAGATTTATATATATCTATGCTCTATAATCACAATTAATAAATAACAAAACATTTGTTAATCAAATCAAGAAAATAGATTAACAAATGTAAGAAGGTAGGGGAGTAAATGATAGCTTTGATTGTCCGAAGGGGCATACAACTTGTATTTTTATTACTGGGTATTTCATTTCTTGTATTTTCATCCATGTATATAGCTCCTGGAGATCCAGCAACGATGGTAGGTGGACCCACTGCAACGGAATCAGATCTAGAAGCCATTCGGGATAATCTTGGTTTAAATGATCCATTCTTAGTTCAATATGGAAAGTATTTGAAAAATGCTGCACAAGGAGATTTTGGGTATTCATATCAAACGAAACAAGCTGTTTCTGAAGCAATTGCTGTTCGTTTCCCAAATACCTTAAAACTAGCAATTGCAAGTATGATTGTCGCAGTCATAATAGGAATCTTCGCTGGTTTAATATCAGCACTAAAACATAATTCCTGGCTTGATGTAACATCCACCACGTTTGCACTTGCAGGAATCTCAATTCCTAACTTTTGGCTTGGGGCACTATTAATTCTCGTGTTTGCAGTGAATCTGCAGTGGCTTCCGGTCGGTGGATTGTCGGATCCTTTCTATACTGTTGAAGGACTTAAACAACTAGTTCTTCCAGCCATCACACTCGGTACTGGTTCAGCGGCAATGATTGCCCGCATGGCGAGGTCCTCAATGCTAGAAGTAATAAAGGCAGATTACGTAAGGACGGCGCGAGCGAAAGGTGTGAAGGAACGCAATGTTATTTGGATTCACACCTTGAAAAATGCAATGATACCAGTCATTACAGTTATCGGTTTAAACTTTGGATTCTTACTAGGTGGAACGATTATCACTGAAAAAGTATTCGCGATAAATGGAGTTGGCAGGTTAATGATTGATTCAATCGCAATGAGAGACTTCCCGATGGTTCAAGGGTCAGTATTATTGGTAGCTACATTATTTGTAGTTGTGAATTTGATTGTAGATATTGTATATACATTTATCGATCCACGTATCAGTTACGACTGATGAAAGGAGGCCCACATGACGAACGTTGTATTAACAACCGATTTAAAAACATCAGTAGTTAAGAAGAAAGAAAAAGTTTATGTAACCACTTTAAAGAGATTGTTGAAGAATAAATTAGCAGTGGCTGGAATGGTTATCATTATTCTACAAATTGGAATGGCCATTTTTGCACCCGTTATCTCTACTCATGATCCGATACACCAAAACTTAGTAAAAAGCGAGTTGCCGATGTTCTCAGAAAATCATTGGTTAGGAACTGATAATTATGGGCGAGACGTCTGGTCCCGAATTGTCTACGGAGCACGAATTTCCTTATTAGTGGGAATCACGGCCGTGTCTTTAGGATTACTTGGGGGCGTAACTCTTGGTCTACTAGGTGGTTATTATAAAAAACTTGATGGCATCATCATGAGAATCGTCGATTTACTGTTTTCGTTTCCAGGAATTTTGTTAGCCATGTTAATAATTGCTATTCTAGGAACAAATTTAGTGAACGTTGCAATCGCTATCAGTATTTGGTCTATTCCTACATGTGCTCGGATTGTCAGAGGTTCTGTTCTTTCCATTAAGCAAAAAGAGTATATCATGGCTATGAAATCCTTGGGAGCATCAGATTTCCGCATTATGATTCGTCACATTTTACCCAATGCAATGGCGCCAATCATCGTGTTTGCTACAATGCGTATGGCAACAGCCATATTATCAACAGCCTCACTAAGTTATCTTGGCTTAGGTGCGCAACCACCAACTCCAGAGTGGGGAGCTATGATTGCAGTAGGACAAAACTATATGTGGACATCACCACACTTAACTATCATTCCAGGTATCGCCATCATGTTAACGGTTTTTGCTTTTAATGTAGTGGGGGATGGATTAAGAGATGCACTAGATCCAAATATGGATATTAATTAAACTAAATGACCAGGGGGAAGAATAGTGAAGAAAACAGTATGGTACTCAATCATGTTAATCGCAATGCTTGTATTAGCGGCGTGTTCAGGGGAATCGGCATCGGCTCCTAAAAATTCAGACGGTTCTAAAGATGAAGGTTCTGCTGCAAGCAGTGAAACATTTACGTTTGCAACAACTTCAGATGCTGTTGGTTTATCGCCAACATTAACGAACGATTCGATGTCAGCTAACGTAATCGAACATGTATACGATACACTGTTTACGCGTAACCCGGAAACAAAGGAAATCGAACCAAAATTAGCAGAGTCATATGAAATCAAAGATGATTTAACATGGGTATTTAAATTAAAAGAAGGGATCAAGTTCCATGATGGAACACCTTTTAATGCAGAAGCAGTAAAATACACGTTTGATAAATTACGCGACCCGGCTACAGCAGCACCTCGTGCATCACTACTTGAGCCAGTCGATACAATTACGGTAATAGACGAGAACACTTTAGAAATTAAAACAAAATATCCGTACGGAGTATTTTTAGCGGCWCTTTCACATTCAAATGCAGCAATAATCAGTCCAACAGCTGACCAAGCACAAGATTTAATGAAAGATCCAGTTGGAACTGGTCCATTTAAATTCGTAAGCTGGACACCTGGAGATCAAGTTGAATTAGAAGCAAATGAAGAGTACTGGAATGGTGCACCTGCACTTAAGCATGTCGTGTTTAAAGTGGTACCCGAAGTTTCTACTGCCATCTCCATGCTGGAAGCAGGAGAAGTTCAATTTATTGATAACTTACCACCAGAACAAATGAAACGCTTAGAGTCTATGAAAAACGTTAATGTTGAAAAAACAGATGGCACACCTGTATACTATTTAACTTTTAATCATTCAAAAGAAATGAACCAAGATCCTGAGTTCCGTAAAGCAGTTGCAGCCGCAATTGACCGAGACGCATTCATTTCAAAATTGAATGGATTAGGCGTTCGTAGTGATAGTATCTTAGGACCGCAAGTGTTTGGCTATGATGAATCGGCCGACAACGCTGGATCTGCTTATGATTTAGAAGCAGCGAAAGCATTGGTTGAGAAGAATGGCTATGGTGATAAACCAATTAAGTTGTTAACGGCGAATCGTGGTACCTTCACATTAATGGCAGAAATCGTGCAAGCACAATTAACGGAAGCTGGGTTTAAAGTTGAAATTGAGTCATTGGAATGGGCAACCTTCCTTGACACTGCAAGAAGTGGGCAATACGATATTACGTTCTTAAGCTGGTCAAATGTGACGGGTGACGGATCAGAAATGTTTTATCCGAACTTCCACAGCGACAATGCGGGGACATCAAACCGTGCTCAATACAAAAATCCTGAGTTTGACAAATTAGTTGTTGAATCTCGTACCACTATTGATCAAGAAGAGCGTGAAGTGATTTTGGACAAAGCAAATAAATTAATGCTTGAGGACAATGCTGCAGTTGTTATGTATCACGGGATTGTAACAGCCGCAATGGATAAAGCATATACAGGACTTGAATTAGATCCAAACGGTAAATGGAGTTTGACAAACGTTACTGGGAAGTAGGGTGAACCATGCAGGAGACATTATTAGAAGTGAACAATTTAGTAACTGAATTCCGTACAGCTGACGGCAACGTTCAAGCTGTACGGGATGTCTCCTTTTCCATTGCGAAAGGTGAGACATTATGTATAGTTGGTGAATCGGGTTGTGGGAAGAGTATTACTTCACTTTCCGTAATTGGATTGCTCCCGAGTAATGGAAAGATTGCAAGCGGAGAAGTGAAATATGAAGGAAAGCCAATTCATAATTTGCCATATGAAGAATTAAGGAAAATGCGTGGAACGAAAATATCCATGATATTCCAAGAGCCAATGACGGCATTAAACCCAGTATTAACTGTTGGGTATCAATTACGCGAACCATTAATTCTTCATTATAAAGTTAGTAAAAGTGCCGCAACCAAACAAGGGATTGAGTTGTTAAAACAAGTCGGAATTCCGTATCCTGAAAAAAGAATGAAWCAATATCCCCATGAGCTGAGTGGAGGGATGCGCCAGCGTGTCATGATTGCCATGGCTCTTGCTTGTCATCCAGGATTATTAATAGCAGACGAACCAACAACCGCTTTGGATGTAACCATTCAAGCTCAGATTTTGGATTTAATTAATGAGTTAAAAGAGAAACTAAACATGGGTGTCATGATGGTTACGCATGACATGGGGGTTGTRGCTGAAGTAGCTGATCGAGTGATGGTTATGTATGCCGGGAAAAAAGTTGAAGAAGGCACTGTAACTGAAATATTTGATAATCCCAAACACCCTTATACAATTGGACTGCTAAATTCAGTACCAAATATCGATGACCCGGATTTTGAATTAGAGCCAATACCAGGATCTCTACCTAGTTTGGCCGAACAAATTCAAGGATGTCGTTTCCATCCACGTTGTAAATTTGCGACCGATAAATGTCGTGAAATCGCGCCGCCTGAATTCTCAACAGAAGAAGGGCATGTTGTGAGTTGTTGGTTACATGAAGAAGTGGAGGAGGTAAAACATGGTCACCTTGTCGCCCAAATCTGATCAAAAAATACTCCTCGAGTTAAAAGGTGTTAAAAAGTACTTTCCTATTAAAGGTGGCATTTTAAAACGTGTTCAAGGACACGTAAAAGCCGTCGAAGATGTGTCACTTCAATTATATGAAGGTGAAAGTTTAGGTGTAGTTGGAGAATCTGGCTGTGGGAAATCGACACTTGGTCGTGCCATCCTAGGGCTTGAAGAGTTGACTGAAGGGAAAATCCACTTTAGGAATGAAGAAATTCAAGATTTAAAACGCAAAGAAAAATTGAAATTCGTCAAAGAAATGCAGATGATCTTCCAAGATCCATATGCTTCACTAAATCCACGTCAACGTATTGGGCATGCACTAGAAGAAGTATTTACAATGCATACAAACATGTCTGCAAAAGAAAAACGTGCAAGTGTGTTGGATCTGCTTCATGAAGTAGGATTACAAGAAGAGCACTTTGACAGATATCCTCATGAATTTAGTGGAGGCCAAAGACAACGTATTGGAATTGCCCGTGCGATTGCCTTAAATCCTTCGTTTGTCATATGTGATGAAGCAGTATCTGCGCTGGATGTTTCTGTACAAGCACAAGTGTTAAAATTATTGAAGACATTACAAGAAAAATACCAACTATCCTATTTGTTTATTTCACATGATTTAGGAGTTGTTCGTTATTTTTGTGATCGTGTTTTAGTTATGTACCTGGGTAACACTGTGGAATTGGGAACTGTAAAAGAATTATTTGCGAACCCATTACATCCATACACGCAAGCCCTTTTATCGGCAATTCCAAGACCATCTGTTCACACCAATAAAAAACGCATTCGCTTGGAAGGTGATTTGCCAAACCCGGCAAACCCGCCAACCGGCTGTCCGTTTCACACGCGTTGTCCCATTGCACAAGAAGTGTGTATGGTAGACAAACCAGCTTGGCAAGAAATTGAACCGGCGCACTTTGCGGCTTGTCATTTTGCAGGTACCAAAATTTAATCATATACAATGTACCAATCGAAATTGAGGGGGATCATCATGGATTACTTACACCACCCATTTGCAGGGAAACGTCACACCGTATTCGCGAAGAAAGGCATGGTCGCAACATCGCAGCCACTAGCAGCACAAGCAGGTCTTGAAATTTTGCAGAAAGGTGGCAATGCAATTGACGCAGCGATTGCGACAGCTGCAGCATTGACAGTAGTTGAACCAACTTCTAACGGAATTGGCGGCGATGCATTCGCACTTGTATGGACAAAGGATAAGCTACATGGTCTCAATGCCTCTGGTCCTGCGCCACAATCGATTTCTGCTGAAGCCATCCGTCAAAAAGGACATGAAAAAATGCCTGTATTTGGTGTGATTCCTGTCACGGTTCCTGGTGTACCGTCTGCTTGGGCAGAGCTTTCACAGAAATTCGGAAAGTTACCGTTAAAAGAAGTACTTGTTCCAGCAATTCGTTACGCCGAAGAAGGCTACCCATTAACACCAATTCTCGGTAAGTACTGGAAAGCAGCATATAAAAAATTCAAAGAAACCTTTACGACAGAAGAATTCGCATCATGGTTTGAAACATTTGCACCAAACGGTCGAGCGCCTGAAGTAGGAGAAGTATGGTCTTCTCCAGGTCATGCAAAAACGCTACGCGCAATCGGAGAAACAAACGCACGCGATTTCTATGAAGGCGAAATTGCAGATAAAATAGATGCGTATTTTAAAAAACATGACGGGTACTTAACAAAAGAAGATTTAGCTACATACAAACCACAATGGGTTAAACCAGTTTCTGCGAATTATCGTGGATATGATGTGTGGGAAATTCCACCAAATGGACAAGGCATGGTCGCGCTTATGGCGTTAAATGTTTTTAAACAATTAGACAAACCAGCTTGGCAAGATGCAGACACATTCCATCAACAGATTGAAGCAATGAAATTGGCTTTCACAGACGGCCAAGCGTTTATTACGGAACCTGAAGCAATGCCAGTAAGCGTTGAACATTTACTATCTGAAGAATACGCAGAAAACCGTGCGGGTGTCATCGAAGATACCGCAAGTAACCCACAACCTTATGAACTGCCAAAGGGTGGCACGGTATATTTAGCGGTAGCTGATGATGAAGGAAATATGGTTTCTTATATCCAAAGTAATTATATGGGCTTTGGTTCAGGTATCGTAGTGCCAGGCACTGGCATTGGTTTACAAAACCGTGGACATGATTTTTCACTTGACGAAACACACCCGAATGTCTTGAAACCAGGAAAGAGAACGTATCATACCATC
This sequence comes from Paenisporosarcina sp. P5_A11, assembly GCF_056400705.1. Lineage (NCBI taxonomy): Bacteria > Bacillati > Bacillota > Bacilli > Caryophanales > Caryophanaceae > Paenisporosarcina > Paenisporosarcina sp. P5_A11. The sequence continues at coordinate 146,509 of NZ_JBFUKT010000001.1, read as the reverse complement.
ATTCCAGGTTTTCTTACGAAGGATGGTCAAGCAGTTGGGCCGTTTGGTGTTATGGGAGGATATATGCAACCCCAGGGCCACTTCCAAGTAGTAACCAATACAGTGGATTTCTTATTAAATCCGCAAGCGACATTGGATATGCCTCGATGGCAGTGGATGAAGGGGAAGACGGTCCACGTCGAACCGGAGTTTCCGAATTATTTGGTGCAGAACTTGGTTAGAAAAGGACATGACATACAAGTTACATCGGACGGTGGTAGCTTTGGACGTGGACAAATCATTTGGCGGAATCCCGAAACGGGCGTGCTGCAAGGCGGTACAGAATCCCGAACTGACGGAACCATAGCTGCTTGGTAGTACGTACGATACCGAAGAACAGCTCCGCACGTCCAGGACGTGTTCTTCACCGTAATATCTGCTTGGCTTTTTTTCGAATTGGTATGCTTGGATTTGGCGGAGGACCTTCCTCAATTCCGTTGGTTCATCAAGAAGTAGTAAAAAAATATGGATGGATGACAGATGATGAATTCGGGGACACCCTTGCTCTAGCAAATACATTACCAGGTCCGATCGCGACTAAAATGGCAGGATATATAGGCTATCGAGTAGCGGGGATATGGGGTTTACTTAATGCTCTTCTGGCATCCGCTATCCCGACAGTTGTGCTAATGATTGTCTTTCTGGGATTGCTTCAAACGTATAAAGACATTCCGTGGGTACAACATATGTCCGCGACTGTAGTGCCAGTTGTTGCAGTAATGCTTGCTGTTTTAACATGGGACTTTATTAAAAAATCTGGTGAAACGCTCGGTTGGATGCGTGCTATTATGCTTTTGGCTCTGTCAGCTATTCTGATAGAAGCTTTGCATATCCATCCGGCCATTGTTATTTTGGGTTGTATCTTAGCAGTCTTTTCCCCTCTATTAAAAAGGAGGAAAAAAGCATGATTTATTGGCATCTGTTTTTAGCTTTCTTTATCCCAGGCATATTGGGTTATGGTGGAGGACCAGCTTCCATTCCACTAGTTGAACATGAAGTGGTAGGGAATTATGAATGGATGTCTACGCAAGAATTTAGTGAAGTAGTCGCGATTGGCAATTCATTACCTGGTCCAATAGCTACGAAGATGGCAGGTTATATTGGGTACACTGAAGCGGGTATACTGGGATCCATTGTCGCAATGATTGCGACGGTTGCTCCTTCTTTAATCCTAATGGTCTTCATGATGGCAATTTTGATGAAATACAAAGATGAGCCTGAAGTGAAAAACTTAACGAAAGTCATTAGACCGGTTATTGCGATTTTACTCGCCTTTATGACGATTCAATTTGCACAAGAATCAGTTGAAGGCATAGGTATTGGCTATACATTAATAGTAATGGTAGTGAGTTTTGTGTTATTGGAAAAAGTGAAATTACATCCAGCATTTATCATTGCCTTGGCATTAGTCTTTGGAGCTATTACAGGTTTGTGAAGAGTCGCAGTGATGCGGCTCTTTTTGTTATGTAAGAAAGTATAAGTTTTTTCGAACTACACCTTCGAATTCTGAGATTGCTTTGTGTCCACTCAATGTGGGTTTTCATCCGTTCAACTTAGATTTTCATCCATTCACTTTAGGTTTTCGACCATTCAACTTGGGTTTTCATCCACTCGCGTGACGTTTCCGACCATTCGCTTGGAAAAGGACACCATTCCTCTGGAGAAAAACACTAGTTCCTCTAATCGAATCCTTATATGGTGAAGACGAATAAACCTTTAGCGTGCCGATAAAAAGCTGCATGTAGCCGATAAAACCTATGACAAATCCGATTAAATTCATTTCCATAGGTGAAATGGATCGACTCCTTATCCTACTAAAGAATTGATGCCTGAATTTCCTAAACTACTAGGTTATTTATGAATACAATGGGGTAAAGTACTTTATTGACGTTTGTACGTGAATTCAGTATGATAGGAATGTTGGCGTAAACTGTAAGTCATTGACAACTGACTACGTCACCGTGCTAAAGGAGCGAATGATTGCACGCAAAAAAATAGGAAAACAATGATAGCGCCTGAGCTGAAGAAATTGGACGAAACGGATCTTCAGCAGACGAGGAGGAGGAGTATCGAAGATTCGGCGGATACCTCCCGGCCGCGATGCCCGGTCGTAATTCTGATTCTTAACCCGTGAAAGTGATTTTGCGATTAAAGGAAGAAGAGGGCACACGACAGCGTCTGTACGTTTTGCAGAACGCTTATTTTGATTTTATTAAATGGAGGATTTAAATTATGTGCGGAATTGTAGGATACATCGGAGAGTTAGATTCAAAAGAGATTTTATTAAAAGGGTTAGAGAAATTAGAATACCGCGGTTACGATTCAGCAGGTATTGCTGTACGTAATGAAGCTGGTGTAACTATTTTCAAAGAAAAAGGTCGTATTGCAGACTTACGTAAAGCAGTAGAAGATGATGTGCATGCAAAAACAGGGATTGGCCATACTCGCTGGGCAACACACGGAGTGCCAAACCAATTAAATGCGCATCCACATCAAAGTGAATCAGGTCGTTATACACTTGTTCATAACGGGGTTATCGAAAACTATCATTTGCTTCAAAAAGAATATTTACCAGGCGTTAAAATGAAATCTGATACGGACACAGAAGTTATTGTGCAATTGATTGAGAAATTCTCAAACGAAGGCGTGACAACTGGTGAAGCTTTCCGTCACACTTTGTCTTTGTTACACGGTTCATATGCAATCGCGTTACTAGATTCAGAAGAAGCACAAACTATCTATGTGGCTAAAAACAAAAGCCCGTTATTAGTAGGTCTTGGAGACGACTTTAACGTAGTGGCATCTGACGCGATGGCAATGTTACAAGTTACAGACCAATACGTAGAACTTCACGATCAAGAAATGGTGATTGTGAAAAAAGAGTCTGTTGAAATTCAAAAATTAGATGGCTCTGTTGTAAAACGTGATTCATATACGGCAGAACTTGATATGAGCGATATTGAAAAAGGCATGTATCCACATTACATGTTAAAAGAAATTGATGAGCAACCGGCTGTTATGCGTAAAATTATCCAAGCATATCAGAATGAACAAGGGAAGCTTGAAATTGAAGAAGGCATTTTAACAGCATTGAATAATGCAGATCGCCTTTATATTATTGCAGCAGGTACGAGTTACCACGCAGGATTAGTTGGTAAAGAATACTTCGAGAAAATCGTGGGAATTCCAGTAGAAGTTCACATTTCAAGTGAATTTGGCTACAACATGCCACTACTTTCAGAAAAACCATTATTCATGTTTATCACTCAATCTGGGGAAACAGCAGATAGCCGTCAAGTATTAGTGAAAATTAAAGAATTAGGTCATCCTACGTTGACTGTAACCAATGTAAAAGGTTCTACGCTTTCTCGTGAAGCGGATTATACATTGTTACTACATGCAGGACCTGAAATTGCGGTAGCTTCTACAAAAGCATATACAGCCCAAATTGCTGTTCTTGCACTTACAGCTGCAGTTGCTGCTGAAAAAGTGGGACGCCAATTAGATTTCGATATCGTAAAAGAACTTGGTATCGTAGCGAATGCTGTTCAAGCGATGGTTGATTCAAAAGAAGAAATGGAGCAAATCGCTCGTGACTTCCTTTCAACAACACGCAATGCATTCTTCATTGGCCGTAACTTAGATTTCTGTGTCAGCATGGAAGGCGCACTAAAACTAAAAGAAATTTCGTACATCCAAGCAGAAGGTTTTGCAGGTGGTGAATTGAAACACGGAACGATCGCTTTAATTGAAGATGGCACGCCAATCTTCGCATTAGCGACACAAAAAGCAGTAAGCTTAAATATCCGTGGAAACGTTAAAGAAGTCGTAGCTCGTGGAGCAAACCCATGTATTATTGCAATGGAAGGCATGGAAGAAGAAGGCGATACACTTGTTTTACCAAAAGTGCATCCATTACTAACACCACTTGTTTCGGTTATACCATTACAATTAATCAGCTACTACGCTGCACTTCACCGTGACTGTGACGTGGATAAACCACGTAACTTAGCGAAGTCAGTAACAGTTGAATAAATAAAATATGTATAAAAAACCGATACAGGTGATGAACCCTGTATCGGTTTTTTTATGGGATAAACTGGGTGAAAGGGAATAAAGCTCTGTCGAACAGGAATAAATGGGTTGTGAATGGGAAGAAATCGTTCGCGAACAGGAACAAACAACTCTCGAAAAGCAATAAATCAAAATGAAAGGGAATAAACTTCCTGCAGAGCAGCGGACCAGTCTGCAACAGGTAGAATAAACTACGTAACCGTAATTGGCTTAGTTAACAACAGGGAAAAAAGATAAGCCCGATGCAGGATTAATTCCTACCTTCTGATTTTTTGTGCTCTTTCGATTGCTCCAGAGACATTCGGCGGTTAAATCGGAGAGAATAATGACATTGAAAAAAGCCCACCAATATCGTGGGCTTCTATTTATCGAATGCGATTTTCTGTTTCTTTATCGAAGAAATGTGCTTTTGTAAGATCAAACGAAAGAGGCATTACTTTCCCAGGTTCAGCTGTAGCATCTGCATGAATACGGGCTACAAATGGTTGTCCTTCAAGTGACGAATACAACATGAGCTCAGCGCCGGTTAGCTCAGACACTTCTACTTTCACTTCTATTGTTGTATCAGGGAAATGAGCAAGAGTATCCACATCACCATATATATGTTCAGGTCTCAAACCGAGAATAAGGTCTTTCCCATTGTATCCTTGAGCCCCTAATAGCGTAAGTTTGTCTTGGGGAACCTTGATAGAAACTTGGCCAATATTAAAGTAACCTTCTACTAGTTTCCCTTCAAAGAAATTCATTGCCGGTGAACCAATGAACCCCCCAACAAAAACATTATCGGGATATCCATAAACCTCTTTAGGGGATCCTATTTGTTGGATGAAACCATCTTTCATTACGACAAGACGAGTGGCCATTGTCATAGCTTCCGTTTGATCGTGTGTCACATACACTGTGGTTGTTTTTAGTCTTTGATGTAATTTAGCAATTTCAGCACGCATTTGAACTCGTAATTTTGCATCTAAGTTTGATAAAGGTTCATCCATTAAAAAGAGTTTAGCATCACGTACAATTGCACGGCCAAGCGCTACACGTTGACGTTGTCCACCAGATAATGCTTTGGGTTTCTTCTCTAAATAATTTTGTAAACCTAGAATCTCAGCAGCATTTTGAACACGGTCATCAATTTCTTTTTTAGGGAATTTTCGCAGTTTTAATCCGAAGGCCATATTCTCGTACACAGACATATGAGGATAAAGAGCATAGTTTTGGAAAACCATGGCGATATCACGATCTTTAGAAGCCACGTCATTGACTACTTTTCCTTCAATACGGAATTCGCCAGATGTTATTTCTTCAAGTCCAGCAATCATCCGAAGAGTCGTTGATTTTCCACAACCTGATGGGCCAACTAAAACAATGAATTCTTGATCTTCTATATGTAAGTTGAAATCGGAGACTGCAGTGTACTTACCGTCATACACCTTGTTAATGTTTTCTAGTACAAATTTACTCATACAAACACCCCTTCGAAATGATTACTTGTATCTTAACAATAGGAGTGGACGCGTGATATGGGCGATGTGCACAATAATTTACATCCTGTATAGTGCAAATTGGATTAATGTTTAATTTAATGCTTTTCTGCAATTAAGCTAGCGCAATAAGCAACCAGTGCCCCATCAAATTGACGCACCGGAATGCCTGTAATGTTGTGAAATTTTGCTAGACGGTACTGAAGGGTATTTCTGTGAATATGGAGCTTCTTTGCTGTAATAGATGCATTGAACCCATTCTCGAAAAAAAGCTGAACCGTCTGAAGAAGTTCCAAATCATAATCAATGGGGATTAAGATTTCTTTGACTAGGACATGTTTCATGTCTTCAGACATTTCCTGAATGAGATGAAAGGGAAAAGAATTTTCCATAGTATAAATTCGCTCAGCTCGATGTCTCTCTATACTATTTAGGAACCAATCTTTCTCTGTTGAAAAATGTTGAGGGAAATGAGAATTGACAGGCTGAAATTTTCCGATATACAGTCTAGCTTTACTATAAAAATCACTTTCAAGTGCAGCAATAAATGAAGAAAAATCTTCAACGGTGCATAAATAAGTTGTTTGTTTTTCAATCAAATAGGCACTTTGAGAAGAGATAAATAGAAGTTGCATCGAGTCTCCAAAAAAAGCTCGGCAAGCTTCAGTTATATCTGCTTCGTTTATATTGTTTTCTTTAAAATATAGTTGAATTATCCGAACAGACTCTGCTTCATTTAATGGAGAAGGACCAGCAGATTCAAGAAAGTTGAGCCATTTTGTTGAAGTCAAATCATTCAATGCTGTACGGGATTTAATTTCGGTATAGATGGATGAGAGAAGACCATACTCTCGGTTGGTAACTTCAGTTTTTCGAATACTGATCCAAGTGTTGGACTGTGGATTGTGGAATGTATAATCATCTTCATTTAATTCAGTAGGATATTCGGAAAGAACTTGGAGAGATGGAAAGAATGTCATCAAGTTATTAGTCACGTCATGAATTCTCCTTTTTGATCAAACTAAATACATTTTCATTTAACCATATACGGAAGGCTAATGCCTATCGAAAGAAGGGAATACTATGAATATTATCGTACTAGAAGATTATCATGCTATGAGTGAACTTTTATGACGTCAAAAGAAACTCAGGATATGATACAAGGGAATCCATATAAAATCGAGCTTTTAAGGAAATCCAAAAAGGTTCTCTTGCAAGTTTCTGATGATACTCAATAGTACTTCCAACCATCTTCATTTGTGAAGATGGTTTTTTTGAGGGAAAGAATCCCTTCAATTCTCATATGACCTCCTGAAGAAAGCCTTCATAAAATAGTTTTACTGTCTACTAAAACAAATGTATGTAAAAATAGGTACTAGAATGAAATAGAAAAACTTTACAAGATGAAGGGAGACGTTTATGAAGATTCAAACTACCCGTTTTGGTGAACTAGAAATAGCAGATAGTAGTGTTATCACTTTTAATAAAGGTATTCCAGGATTTGAAGAGTCTAAGAAATATGTATTAATCCCTGCGGATGATAAAGATGATACACCGTTCTTCTTCTTGCAATCGATAGATAAAGAAGAAGTGAACTTTTTTTTAGTCGATCCCTTCTCTTTTTTTAAGGAATATGATATTAAACTTGAAGAGCAAATGGTGGAAAGACTTGAATTAGAGAGTCCAACTGATGCAATCGTATTAACAACGGTTACAGCTAAAGGTGAGATTAAGGACGCAACCACTAACTTAAAAGCTCCTCTAATCATCAATAATACCAAGCAACTAGGAATGCAGGTTGTATTGGATAATAGAGACTATCTAATCAAACAGCCATTATTCCAATACAGTGAAAAAGCTGTAGCAAGGCAGGTGTAGCATATGTTAGTGCTTGGAAGAAAAAAAGGTGAATCCATCATAATCGATAACGACATTGAAATTATCGTTACTGCTATTGAAGGAGATACAATAAAACTCGGTTTTAAAGCACCAAAGCATATTACCATCCACAGGAAGGAAGTCTATCTAGAGATTCAGGAAGAGAATCGACTAGCAACTTCAAATGTCATCAACTTGAGCGATTTCTTGAATATGAAAAAGTAATTTACTGGTAAAGCCTGCAGAAATATTGTGGGCTTTTATTTTTTTAAAAAAATTATAGAAATATTTTCAAGAAACGCTAAACATTTTTCAGCAGCCTCCGATAAACATAGTGTAAGGAAGTTCAAACGGATTTGAACTCTTGCAAAAAACAAAAAACATTACACGGAGGTAATACAAAATGATTATCAATCACAACATCGCAGCACTTAACACACACCGCCAACTAGGCAGTGCAAACAACGCACAAATGAACAGCATGGAGAAATTGTCTTCAGGGTTACGTATTAACCATGCAAGTGATGACGCGGCAGGTTTGTCAATTTCAGAGAAAATGCGTGGGCAAATTCGTGGACTAGAACAAGCTGGTCGAAATGCACAAGATGGTATTTCTGTAATTCAAACGGCTGAAGGTGCATTGAACGAAACTCATTCTATTTTACAACGTCAACGTGAACTTGTAGTCCAAGCTGGGAATGCAGGAACTCTTGAACAAGATGATCTTACTGCTATTCAAAAGGAAATTGGAGAATTGAATACGGAGTTAGATAATATTGCATCACGCACTGAGTTTAACGGAAAAAAATTACTAGACGGAAGTTTTTCTAGTGATTTACAAGTTGGAGCGAATATTGGTCAACAGCACACAATAACAATTGACTCTGGAACAGCTACTGAAGGATTTAGTTCAGCAAACTTAACAGTAAGTGGTATTACGGCAGATGGATCAACTTTTGACGCTGATGTAGCATTGGTAGATGCAGCAATAGCTAAAGTTTCTGTTGCTCGCTCTGGACTTGGTGCAAACCAAAATCGCTTAGAACATACTATTAATAACTTGAATAACTCTTCTGAAAACCTGACAGCTGCGGAATCTCGTATCCGTGACGTTGACATGGCGAAAGAAATGATGGAACAAACTAAGAACTCTATTCTTTCTCAAGCARCACAAGCAATGTTAGCGCAAGCAAACCAACAGCCACAAGCTGTTCTTCAATTACTACGTTAATCATAAGACTAAAAAGGAGCCTGTTTTTAGGCTCTTTTTTTCATAAGGTATGAAAATTAAGGGGTGGATTCCATGGATATTGCCGCTTTATCAATGGCGTTAAGTCAAATGAATGTCCGACAAGAAGCAAGTATTTCTATTTTGAAAAAAACGATGAATCAAGCTGAATCGAATGGGCAAAGTGTGGTCAAAATGCTGCAAGATTCAAGTATTAAAGTTATGGAAATGTCTGTCCGACCTCATATTGGAAGCCAGTTAGATATAAGAGGATGAAATTCAAGGAAGTTCATACCTGTCAAAGGTCATGGTCTTCCCTATTTGTGTTTGAAGATTTTCATCTCCCCTTGCCACAATTCTCCTATTCTTTTTTCCAATATTATCTTGTAATATAGACATACAAGCATTTAAACAAAGGGTGTGAGAACTTTTGACTAGTCCTATTTCTTCCAATTGGTTTTATTATACGGCGATGTCTTCAATGGCTAAGGTAATGCCGGCTTTAAACCAAACCGGAAATGCTAATTCGATAAGTGGTGCAGCAAACCCGACCTCTTTTTTTATGATGTTGATGACTGCCATGATGGAGAATCTTGAAGATACGGATACAGTTGGTACACAAATGGGAGAGACACTACCTTTCTCGCAAACCACTCAGTTGACCACGCCGTCACTTTCTACACCAATGACGAATTCATATAATCCTATAACGATACAACATATCAGTAAAATAGATGTTTCCACAACTGCAGGGGATACGAGTGATTTTAAGTTCAAGCCTATGCAGTTTCTCAAATTGGACAATAGTTTAGAAGGTAAATTGAGCGGGATGGCTTCCCATTTTATTGATGCTGGGAAGAAATACGATATACATCCAGGTTTACTTTCGGCAATTGCTATTCATGAAACTGGAAATGGATCTTCAAAGGCAGTCAATGAAAAAAATAATGTTGCGGGCATGATGGGCAAGAACGGTCTGAGAAGTTATGCCTCTGTTGAAGACAGTATTTTCGATATGGCTCGTAATTTACGTCAGAATTATTTAAATCAAGGGAAAGATACGATTGTCAAAATTGGAGCAAAATATGCACCTGTTGGGGCAGCCAATGATCCGACAGGCTTGAACAACCACTGGACTCAAGGTGTTAACCGTTATTATAATAGCCTCACTTAAGAAAAGACTGGTTCTCCAAGAACCTGTCTTTTTTATTTGCTTCAAGCGGGAAGTTATTAAATATTTCTAGTTAATATTTAAATAACACTAAAAAATTCACTATTTCTGCCGATAACTAATATATAGAAGTCTAATAGTATGCAAATTTTTGTTTGAATCAACCAATAGTAATATTGATAGATAAAGGGAGTGCCTTTCATGGAAGTTAAAAATTCAACTGCTAATCATTTTTCAAAAACTGTTGAACCGGGTTTAGTGAAACCGATAGTAACTCCCTCTTCTTTAGAGAAAAAAACGGATGATATCGAAGAAAAAATTATAACTAAAGAAATGATTGTCAATAAAGTAGAAGGCATGAATGAATTTTTACAGCCGACTTCTACCAATGTGAAGTTCCAGCTCCATGAAAAGCTGGATATCTATTATGTGCAAGTAATCGATTCGAAAACAGATGAAGTCTTGAGAGAAATCCCAAACAAGAAGTTTCTTGATATGTATGCTTCGATGGCTGAATTGGCGGGATTGATTGTGGACGAGAAATTATAAATAGCTTAAATAGAAATTAGATTGGAGTGGGGATAGATGCGAGTAGGCGGTTTAGCTTCAGGAATGGATACAGATGCATTGGTCAAACAATTGATGCAGGCACAAAAAATGCCTTTGGATAAATTGATGCAGAAAAAAGTTTGGACGGAATGGCAACAGGAATCGTTTCGGGATTTCAACTTGTCCCTTTCGAGTTTGCGGACCAGTGCAAGCAATTTGCGCTTACAATCTTCTTTTAATGCATATAGTGCGACATCGAATTCAAGCACTGTGAATGTGACAACCACTGCCAACGCAGTGAGTGGTACATATAAGGTTGAGGTATTGAGTGTTGCCAGTTCTGCAAAACTGCATTCAGCGACTGCGATAGTAAAATCGGACGGCACTGTGGCAAAGTCGACGGATCTAATCGGTGCTGCAGCTGCTGGAACCATAAAGGTGAAAGGCAGTGACGGTTCGGAAGTTGCCGTGGAGATTACCGAAGACATGAGCTATGCAGACGTGGCAAAAAAATTACAAGATTCAACAGCTGGAAAACTGCCGGAGCTACGTGTGAGTTTTGACAATACCACTTCAAGATTCTTCATTTCCACTAAAGGTATGGGAGCAAATCAGGCGTTTTCACTTGAATTTACGGATACGACTGGAGCGCCTAATTCCGCTTTAGCTAATCAAGTTGTGAATAATGGAGGTACAACTGCTCTAGCGGCAGGGGCAGAAAATGGTTCGGTGAGTTTGGACGGAATCGTCATTGATGGACTGACTACTAATAAAACGACCGTAAACGGGTTAACCCTGAATCTTGTTCAGAAAGGCCCAGAAACAACCGTTACGGTTCAATCTAATCCAGAAAAACCTTTAGCAATGATTAAAGAGTTTGTTGGAAAATACAATGAAACGATTGCAAATATCGAGAAACAGCTAGTTGAAAAGCGTTATCCGAATTTCCAACCGCTTTCAGATGAACAGAAGAAAGATATGAGTGAGAAGGAAATTGAACTTTGGGAAGAAAAAGCCAGAAGCGGATTGGTACGAAATGATCCTACTTTAAAAAATGCGATACAGGAGTTAAGACGTGCATTTATGGATCCAGTTAATGACATCGCTACTGGAAACATCGAACTGCTGTCGCAGATTGGCATCAATACAGGCAAATATACGGAAGGCGGAAAGCTTTTCATTGATGAAGATAAATTAAACGCAGCCTTTACGAACAAGCCAGACGAAGTGATGAAGTTATTCACCAATAAAGACACAGCTGGAAACGGTATTGGAATAGGCGACAAAGTTTACCAGAAGCTAAACGAGGTTGTGAAAAATCTCAGCACGCAGGCAGGCAGCCCTTCAAATTCTGTAGACAATAGCACGCTTTCCAAGAAAATTAAACAGATGAACGATGAGATCAGCCGATGGCAAGAGCGTTTGGTTGGTGTCGAAGACCGTTATTGGCGTCAGTTTACCGCCATGGAAAAAGCCTTGAGCCAAATGAATTCACAAAGCTCGTGGATGCAGCAGAATATGTTCGGTGGTATGTAATGAATGAAAAACATAATGCTTTAACAGAATTTCTTCATCTGACGGAAAAAATTCATCATCAAGCTAAAGCGGTTCACTCCAAAATGGAGGACAATGACAACGAGCGACTTGAAGCGATACAATCGCTATTTGATAAAAGGCAACAGATAATCGAGCAGATGGAAAGCTTTTTACAGCAAGCCAACTTCGGATGGACGGGTGAAGATAGGCTCGTAATTGAACAGCTGAAAGAAATCGAACAATCTCTTCAGCCTTTAATGAATAATTTACATAAATCCTTCCTGTCCCAAATGAACCGTATTACGCAGACCAAGCAAGTTTCTACGAAATATATGGGTGCCTATCAAAACATGGCGACCGAAGGGTCATTTATAGATAAACGGAAGTAGAACCAAGGAGGAAAATACGTGTCAATTAGAAATCCTTATCAAACTTATCAGCAAAATTCAGTGTTGACCGCTTCGCCGCAGGAACTGACATTAATGCTGTATAACGGCTGTTTGAAATTCATCAAACTCGCTAAACGAGCAATGATTGAAAAGAATTTTGAGGAAAAGAATACCAATATCATCAAGGCTCAAATGATTATCCAGGAGCTTCGCATCACACTGGATCCGGATATCGAGCTTTCACAAGGGTTGGAACAAATGTATGAATATCTGTACAATCGCTTAGTCGAAGCAAATATGAAAAACGATGTGGAAGCCTTGGAAGAAGTGGTAAACTTTGTATTAGAGTTGCGTGACACATGGAAACAAGTCATGGGGATTGTGAATAAGAGATAACTCAGCCGCTTGTTGGGTTATGTAATACTTTGAACTGAAATGAGGGTACTGGTGTGGATAAGACATCATGGTTAGGCATAATACTTGGTTTTGTTGTATTAGTCGGTGGGTTGATTTTAAAAGGTTCTGATCCTATTGCTTTATATAATCCTGCAGCGCTGGTGATTATTTTTGGTGGAACGGTTGCATGTATATTAATAGCGTTTCCGTTTAATGAAGTGAAGAAAATACCTAGTTTATTTAAGGTTATTTTTTCGGATTTAAAAATCGTTCCGATAAAGCAGTTAATTCCTACTTTTACAGAATGGGCAATGCTTGCGAGAAAAGAAGGACTTCTTGCGTTAGAAGAACGAGCTGAAGAGGTTGAAGACCCGTTTTTACAGCGAGGTTTAAAGATGGTGGTTGATGGACAATCACAGGAATATATTCGGGAACTGATGGAAGAAGAAATTGCTGCAATGGAAGAAAGACATGAGCTTGGTGCGAAAATTTTCACACAAGCAGGTACATATGCGCCAACCTTAGGTGTTCTTGGTGCAGTAATTGGTTTAGTAGCAGCACTTGGTCACTTGGACGATATTGCCTTACTAGGAAAATCAATTTCAGCGGCATTTATTGCCACGTTGTTCGGTATATTTACCGGGTATGTATTGTGGCATCCCTTTGCAAATAAGTTAAAACGTAAATCAGAACAAGAAGCTAAGATGAAATATATTATGTTAGAGGGATTACTGGCCGTTCAAGAAGGTCTTCCCGTACGTATAGTAGAAGAAAAACTGCTGACGTATTTACCTGCAAAAGATCGAGTTCTTGTTGAACCAGAAGAAAGAGTAGGTGTTCGTGTTGAAGCGTAAGAAAAAGCATGAAGAGCATGTAGATGAATCATGGCTAATACCTTATGCTGATATTTTGACGCTTTTACTTGCTCTTTTTATCGTTTTGTTTGCTGCCAGTGAAGTTGACTCTAAAAAATTCAAAGCGATTTCTGATTCTTTTAATACGGAGTTACAAGGTGGGACAGGTGTACTGGAACAGCAAGCTGCTATTGAAATTACTGAAGATACTTCACAAACCGCAAAGCTTGATGAGACTATTCCTATCGAAGAGAGTGAAGAAGTAATGTCAGCTTATCAAGATCACAAAGAACTCCAGGAACTCCAACGGAAAATCGATGAATACATTACTGACAAAGGATTATCACCTAGACTACAAACGGAGTTAACGATTAAAGGATTGGTCCTTAAAATAAAAGAAGGTGTTTTATATCAATCTGGTAGTGCTGATATTAATGAAGAATCAAAAGTCATTGCGGTTGAAATTTCTAACTTACTAGTGACAGACCCGCCTAGAAATATTTTGATTGATGGTCATACGGACAATATTCCAGCCGTTTCAGAGGAATTCCCGTCAAACTGGGAATTAAGTTCGGCTAGGGCCATAAATTTCATGAAAATACTTCTTGAAAATAAGAATTTAGATTCAAATAAATTTAGTGCAACTGCATATGGCGAGTTCCAACCGATCACTTCGAATGACACAGAAGCGGGTAGAGCAGAAAACCGTCGTGTGGAAGTATTAATCACACCGTATAAGCAAGAAAATTAATTAACTATTTAGAGGTGTATCATGGGGAAAATTAAAGTTCTACTCGTAATTATTTTTGCTGTAGCGGCTATTGGTGCAAGCGCGATGTTTTACATGAAGAAAGTTGAGGCTGAACCTGAAACTGAAAAGGCAATATCAGCAGAAGAATTAGCTGAACTAAGCATTGATACCGATGTAATTACAACTAATTTAGCATCTGCAAGTAATTTTGCGATTGTGCAGTTTAATATATTGTTGAGTAGTGAAGAAGCAAAAGAAGAGACAGAGAAGAGAACACCTGAAGTGCGAGCAGCTATTATTTCCACCATTGCTGGACTGACGAAAGATCAGTTAATTGGTGGGGATGGGATAAACATACTCGAAAAAGAACTTTCGGCGAAGCTAGGCAAAATCGTTGAAACTGGGAAAGTGGAACGAGTGTTAGTTACAGAATTTAAAATACAATAATAAAACTTTTACTAAACATTTTAATTTAAATGCCGATATAAATAATAGAAAGTATTAGGTGATTCACATGCAATCAGGCCAGTTAGATAACTGTATAATTTGCGGAAGACTATTTCTAAAAGATCATACGGATTCTTGCTTAGAATGTTATCTAGAAAAAGAGCATGATTTTAATCGTGTGGCTGACTTTTTAGAAAGTGATCAAAACCGTTTTGYGACCATTGAAGAGGTAAGTGATTTTACGAATGTGTCTCTAAGACAAATTGCAGAGTTCCTTCGTGAAGGCCTTATCTTCTCTGAGGACTATCCTAACCTGGGTTATCCCTGTGCCCATTGTGGTAAACTGATTAAAAGACAGTTGCTATGTAACGAGTGTTTCAACCGATTTTCAACAGATGTTAATCGAACATTAAATAGAGAAAAGCTGTTAGACGAAATTCAAAGTAAGTAACATATAAATTTTTATAGGTTGACAGGTAAAGAAAAATAAACGACAGGGCGGTGAAGGAATGAATATCGACAAAACAAATGGTTCTTCCTTTATTCAATCTTATCAAAAACAAATGCAAGTATCTCCAACTGGAAAAACACGATCCATACAAAAAGAAGACCAACTGCAAATTTCACCACAAGCAAAAGAGATGTTTAAAAAAAATATAGAAATTGATGTAGATAGACAGGAAAAGATTAACGCTTTAAAAGCCCAAGTTCAATCTGGAGAATACCAAGTCAACAGTGAGAAAGTGGCAGATTCATTCTACCAATTTTGGTTCGATAAGTAGATTGGTGCTGTAAAAGAGGAGGGTGCCGGGTGCTTCATTTAATCGTCACGACGCTAGATGAATTGATTAGCATACAAAATCAACTTATTAACTTTGCCGAAAAAAAGACAACAGTATTAATAGAGCGAAAAGTTGACGAGTTAAATAAGCTGGTGCAAGAAGAAACAAAGGTAGTAAAGCAACTTAATGACCTAGATAATGAACGTGAACGGTTGGTCGAGATCTTGCTACAAAAGCATCCATCACTTAGCTTTAGTCAATTTGTAGAACAACTTCCATGTGATAGTACAAGAAGCAAATTACAATCACAACTGGAAAGATTACAGCAGCTTATGGTAGAGCTACAAGCAAAAAATAAAATAAATGAGAGACTCCTTACAGACTCTATGAGCTTTGTTCAACATATGATTGAACAAGTTACAAAGTCAAAACAACAACATTTCAATTATCAATCCCCGATAGGTCAACAAAAATCATTAACAAGTAGTCAAGGCTTTTTCGATACAAAAGCTTAATTGAGTAGGGAGAAGGGATATATATGGTTTCAACATTTCACGGATTAGAGCTTGGAAAACGCGGTTTAAATGTTGGTCAAGCAAGTATCGCAACAACAGGTCATAATATTGCCAATGCGAATACAAGAGGGTACTCACGCCAACAAGTAAATGCAACTGCTTCACCGTCATTAAACGTTTGGACAAGTGGTGCAGTTAATCCGAGTCAGCTGGGCTCCGGAGTATCACTAGACTCAATTACCCGTGTGAGAGACCGCTTTTTAGATCAACAATACCGAGACCAAGCAGGAACACTTGGACAATGGTCAGTTAAACAACAGTCGTTGGACCGTCTTGAAACGGCTATCAATGAACCAAGCAAAACTGGACTTCGTTTTTCAATGGATCAATTATCTGGTGCGTGGCAAGACCTAGCGAATGAACCAGACAGCCCATCCGCACAGGCGGTTCTTAAAGAGCGAGCAGAAGCATTTGTAGAAACGGCTCAGTCAATGGACAAAGCGATTACAAATGTAAAAGATGATTTAAACCAACAGTTAACTGTAACCATGGACGAAGCGTACGGCTATTTGACACAGATTGCCGAATTGAATACAAGTATTCAACGCAACGGTTCACAATCGAATGATTTACTTGATAAGCGAGATGTGCTGGTCGAAAAGCTATCTGAACTTGTTCCCATCAAAGTAAACGAACAAGCAAACGGAGTTTATAATATCACCTTGCGTGACGGAACTTCTCTTGTAGATGGATCAAATGTGTCAAATATTGATGCTAATAGTAATATTACCGGTGGGAAATTGGCTGGTATCAATGAATCACTGACCATCGTTGCTAATTACCAAAACAAATTGAACGAAACGGTCAAAGAGTTTGCAGTGGCAACTGGGATGTCTGCAACTCCTGCTACAGCTGGAGGGAATTTATTTATCGGAGATAGTAATAATTTTTCGATTGCTAATCTTAAAGTTAATTCTACGCTTAACAAAGACAATCCACCGGTTTTAAATCAGACTGGTAATCCTCAGAATGCTAAAGATTCATTCCAATCTCTTGTCGGCGAACTTGGAGCCGAAAGCCAAGCTGCTATGAATTCGGTTGCAAATCACGAGGCTGCTTTAATGGCTACCGAAAGTCATCGTCAATCGGTAATGGGCGTTTCGCTTGATGAAGAAATGGCGAATTTAATTAAGTATCAGCATTCATATAGTGCTGCAGCTAGAATGATTTCAACCACAGATCAAATGCTGGATACGATTATTAATCGTATGGCTGCACGTTGATCATGAGGTATTGGAGGAATTGATGATGAGAGTTACGCAACAGATGATACATCAAAATTCATTGCGTCATATGAATCAAAACTTGAGTCGATTGGAAAAAGCCAATTACCAAGTTTCATCAGGCAAACAACTTCACCGACCTTCGGATGACCCGAACGGTGTAAGTAAGGCGATGAACCTGAAAAGTGCACTAGCTGCAAATGAACAATATGAACGAAATACGAATGAAGCAACCTTGTGGCTAGATGAAACGGATCAAACCATTAATGACATGGTCAATGTTATGCAACGGGTACGTGAATTAGCGGTTAAAGGAAATACTGATACACTATCAGATCATGATAAATCGGTTATAGCATCAGAAGTAGAAGAATTAACCGAGCAAGTTCGACAATTTGCCAATTCAAAAGTAAATGGCAACTATTTGTTTAATGGACAAAAAACGAAGGAAGCTCCGTTCCCTGAAAAAGATTCCTATAAAACTAATCCGTTTGATACTGGTGCCAAATCATTTACCATTGCAGATGGAGTAGTTGTTCAAGCGAATGTGACAGCTGATAAGTTGTTTGGAAATGCTGAAGATGATGCCAATTTGTTTCAAACATTAAACAATCTCTCTGAAGGACTTCGTTCTGGTAATGATATCTCTATAGATCAAATCGATAAAGGGATTGAGCGAATGTTATCTACTGAAGCGGAAGCTGGAGCTAGGCAAAATCGTGTTGAAGCAGTTGGAAATCGTATAAAAGATAGCAATCTTGAACTTAAATCCATGTTATCAAAAATAGAAGATATTGATTATGCAGAAGCGATTACGAGATTGAAAAGTGAAGAGAGTATTTATCAAGCAACTCTTGCAGCTTCAGCAAAAATCATTCAACCAAGTTTAATGGACTTTTTAAGATAGAGAAAAGGAGCAAATGCGCTATGCATTTGCTCCTTTTTTGTGCTTGTAATGATTTTTTCAGACGTCAACGACACTTTTTCAGACGTCGAGTTTTTTTTTTACACGTCAATACCATTTTTTCAGACGTCGAGGCCGAAAAGTCAGACTGAGATTTTTCTATCCTTTTATCGTATTAACTAAGCCCATCATATCGTCAGCGAATGAAATAGCTCTTCCTTGTGATTGAAACAATCGTTGCGTCGAAATTAATTCTGTCATTTCTTCAGTCAAATCAACATTTGACATCTCGAGAGAACCTTGATTAATTCTGATTGAGCGATTATTTTGCTCCGCTAAGTTTACAATTTGTAGGGTGCCATTTGCTACTTGCTGTTGTTCTGTTCCAGGAAGTTGATATCGATTACCGCCAATTTTTTCAAGCAAGTTTGGACGGTTAATCTCCGCTATACTTAATTGAATTTGAGTAGGTTGTTTGGCAGAATCTTTGTAGGATATTTCTAGAGTTCCATTTTCATCAACCTTAATTGCATCATAATCTCCATCAAAGGAAATTGGACGATTATTGCTATCGAGAACCGAATCTCCTACAGATGTCACTAAGTTTACTCGGTTTGAATTTAGGATTGGTTGCAATTGAAATGAGCCATCTTTTGTATAGTAAGTATTGCCTTCTGAAGCTACTCTGAAAAAGCCGGAATCACCTTGAATCATAAAATCAAGCGGACGATCTGTTTTCTGAATCGATCCTTGTTCTGTCCGAAGAGTAGTTTGAGAAATGAAGGCACCAGATCCTACACGTAAACCATTCGGTGTACTTCGTCCAACTTCGTGCTGCAATCCTGATTGTTTTTCGATCGATTGGACAAGGGCGTCAGAAAAATTTGCTTCCTGACGTTTATAGCCAGTGGTATTCACATTAGAAATATTGTTTGAGATAATGTCAATTTTTTTCTGTAGTTCACGCATCGAAGTTGTAGCAGAATTCATTTGGATATTCATGTGTAATAACCTCCTTAGTAAATCCGGCCGATTTCATTTACTGTTTTCTCCATACTGCGGTCATAGGCTTGTATAACTTTTTGATTCGCCTCAAAGCCACGATATGTGCTCATCATTTCCGTCATCGTTTGGGTCAAATCAACATTGGATTGTTCAACAAAACCTTGTTTAACTAAGGGACCTGTATTATTTAGCAAAGCTACATTATCTACAAACTGTGGTGTACCTTGCACATTCCCACCCCAACGCATCAAGCCTTGTCCTTCTTTTACAAATTGTTTAGGATCGGGAGTGTATCCGAGCCACAGGCGATTTGTTGTGGTTCCGTCTTCTAAGACGACTTGTCCATTATCAAGGACCTTAAATTCTTTTGAATTTACTTGAATGGGTTGCAAGTTTTGATTTAACACTTTGTGACCTTCAGCCGTTGTCAGGTATCCGGCGTCGTCAACTGTAAATTGTCCATTCTGTGTATAGCGAACTTCGTTATTATCAAGTCTAACAGCAAAGACTACTGTACCCTTTTCCTGTGTATCTGGATTAATTGGTAAAGACTCAGTAAGAAGTGAAAAGTCCGTTGTGTTTCCCGTTTCTCTTAATGCCCCTTGAGTAAAGGATGGAATTCCTTCTTGTGTATAAACGCCTGTATTTAATGTGCCGATGGTGTTTTGTCCAGAAGGTACATTAGTCCCATTGTCCATGGTGTACCCTTTTTCCATAGCCTTTATCAATTGAGCAGGAAATGCACGCAAAACACTTAAATCCTGTTTATATCCAGGTGTATTCGCATTTGCTAAATTATTTGTCAAAATTTGTTGTTGCCTATTATGTGCCATCATTCCAGATGTGGCAGTATATAAACCCCGAAACATTACTTTTTCTTCCTTTCAAAACACACTTAGATGATTTTAAATTAGCATAACATTATATAATGGCTAAATATAGAAAAATCAAAAATAAAATGGTAATTAAAGTATATATTTTTAGTAAAAAGTCACACATATTCAGAAAACTGTGTTAAAGTGTTAGTATATTTTGGTATAATTATGTCGAAAAACCACGAATTATTTGTTTGAAAAGTAAGAAAGTTTTTATCGTATCGACAATAGCAAACTTATTCGAAAGATAAGGACGCAAAGCCACGGGCCTAAAAAATTTTTCTGTATGGTAGCCGGGTTGCCGAAAAATGGAGACTTGAACGTAAAGTCCACCTTTTTCTTTAGGGTGTTTTTTTTATGGCCATTTTCAATAAAATCAGGGGGTCAAGAATGAATATATTTCCTCAATCATTTCAGTCTTTAGAGCAGGCATTATCAACTGCTTCATTGAAACAGCGCGTTCACTCAGCTAACATCGCAAATGTGGATACGGCTAATTACAAGAGTAAGCAAGTTAGCTTTCAAACAGTTTTGAATACTGCCATGAATAATCCAGGCATTTCTAGTTTTAAAACAAGTGCTGATCATTTATCTTTTAGCAGTGAAACTAAACAATTCAATCCAACCATAAAGACTAATAATTCTACACAATATAATCCGAACGGAAATAATGTGGATATGGATTATGAAATGGCAGAGTTGGCAAAAAACCAATTATGGTATAACGCGGTTACGGAACGAGTAAATGGGAAATTTAATAGTTTGCGAACAGTAATCGATGGGAGATAGCAGTGATGAGTTTATTTAATGGTTTTAATATTAGTGCTTCTGGATTGACAGCCAATCGTATGCGAATGGACGTTGTATCTTCAAATATTGCCAATGCAAATACGACTCGTGCTCAGCTTGTGAATGGCGAGTGGGTCCCTTATCGTCGAAAATCAGTGGAATTATCACAAAGTGGGGTATCCCCATTTGAACAACAACTTCAGTCCATGATGAATAAGGAATCTTCACATGTGTCAGGAGTAAAGGTATCGAAAATTAAAGAGGACCAAACTCCATTTACATTATCCTATGATCCAACACATTCCGATGCGGATGAGGATGGTTATGTTCGCTCGCCAAATGTTGATCCAATCAAGGAAATGGTGGATCTTATGTCTGCAACACGTTCTTATGAAGCAAATGTCACGGCATTAAACGCATCGAAAAATATGTTTATGAAAGCTTTAGAGATTGGCAAGTAATTTAAGAGATTGTTAAGGAGTGTACTATGGACAAACTGAGCCAGATTCAAACCCCATTTATTCAAAATCAATCGATTTCAAAATTGAAGCCTGAAAATAAGGTAGAAGGGTTTAGTGAAATATTTAAACAAACGCTTGAAGAAGTGAAATCTGCACAGAATCAATCAGATAAACTGACTAACGAATTAGTAACAGGTGAAGTAAAAGATATCCATGAAGTGATGATTGCTTCACAAAAAGCAAGTCTTTCTTTGCAACTTACTGTACAAGTACGCAATAAAGTTGTGGAAGCATACCAAGAAGTAATGAGAATGCAATTATGATTCCTGTAATTAGGGTGAAGGATGAAGGATAAATGAAAGAGAAGTTACTGGTTTATAAAAATAAATTAACAGAGTCATGGGGAAGTTTTTCTAAAGCTACAAAATGGTCAATTATAGGTACATTTGTAGCAACTCTTTTATTACTTTCTATTATTGTGTTTTTTAGTTCTCGGACAAGCTATGCAGCGCTATATACTAATTTATCTCCAGCTGAGGCTGGTGAAATTAAAACGGCTATCGAAGAACAGGGAATTCCTGTGCAGATTTCGTCAGATGGCAAGGCAGTTAGTGTTCCTAACGAAGAAATTGCCAATTTAAAGGTGAGTTTAGCAGCTGATGGAATACCGAAAAGCGGGAATGTGAACTACAGTATTTTTAGTGAAAATATGGGATTAGGAATGACGRATCGTCATTTTGATGTAGTTGAGCGTGATGCGATGCAAAATGAACTTGCTGATTTAATTAAGCAAATTGATGGAGTAACGGAAGCAAACGTGATGATTACCCTTCCAAAAGAAAATGTCTGGATTACAGATGAAGAACAAGTAGCAACTGCATCTGTTGTTGTAAAAGGTGATCCAACCTTCCAACTAGATCCAAAACAAATTAATGGTCTTTATCATTTGATTAGTAAAAGTGTTCCTAATTTACCGCCTGAACAAATTGTCATTATGGATCAAAATGGTCAGGTTTTTGAAATACAAGATGAAAACCAGACTGATACAGCATTGTCTATGTATCAGCAACAGCGAGAAATAAAAAAGGATATTGAAAAAGATATTCAACGTGAATTGCAACAAATGCTTGGTTTAACTCTTGGTCGTGACAAAGTAGTCGTGTCAGTCATGGCAAGTATTGATTTTACGAAAGAAAAGCGAGAAGAAAATCTAGTTGAACCGGTCAATAAAGAAACCAATGAAGGTATTGATATAAGCGTTGAACGAATTGTAGATACCTATTCTAGCGAAGGTGTTGCAATTGATKATACGACAGGCACAGGGGAGACCGAAATTGCCAACTACCCAGGTGTTGATGGAGGCGGAAATAGTGAATCTGAAAAAACAGAAGATCGAATTAACCGCGAAGTAAACAGGATTAATCGCCAAATAGAATTAAGTCCGTATGTTATTGATGATATTACGATTAATGTTGGTGTCGAGCCTCCTAACCCTGAAGATTTGGAAAGTTTAACACAGCAAAATATAGCAGATATTAGTAATCTTTTGAAAAATACAGTAAGTACATCATTAAGTATGAATGGCAACCAAGTTACAGACGAGGAGCTTGATGACCGGATATCCGTATTTGCAACTGAATTTCAAGGTAAAACGATTGTAAATGGTGGAGAACCGGAAGAATCGTTATTAAATATTAATAATATTCCCAACTATGTTCTCATCTTTATCGGTGTTGGGCTTGCTCTGGTTATCTTAATCGTTCTTATTATTGTATTTGTAATTCGTAAAAGAAAACGCGAGGAACTTGAGGAAGAATTCGAATATGAAATGTTTGAACCACCTTTATCTACGCTTAGAACAGATGAGGATGAAGAAATGGATTTATCCGAATTTAATACAAAAGCAAATCCTAAGCGGAAAACAATTGAAAAGCTTGCTAAAGGAAGACCAGAAGATTTTGCGAAATTGTTGCGGACATGGATGTCAGAAGATTAGGAGAGTGACACATGGCTAAACAGACAAAAGAGTTAACAGGATTACAAAAAGTAGCCGTATTGTTAGTTGGCTTGGGGCCGGAAGTCTCTGTTGAAGCATTTAAACAACTAACTGAACAAGAAATAGATCGACTAACGATGGAAATTTCTAATGTTCGACAACTAAAAAAGGGTCAAACAGAACAGGTAATCAATGAGTTTTATGAAATGATTCTTGGTCAGGACTATATGAATGAAGGCGGCTTGGCTTATGCAAGAGAAGTCCTTGAAAAAGCCTTAGGAAAAGAAAAAGCGATGGATACAATCGGGCGTTTGTCGAACAAATTACAGGTAAAACCATTTGATTTTGCTAGAAAGTCTGATCCAAAGCAACTTTTAAATATTTTACAACATGAGCATCCACAGACCATTGCACTAGTACTCTCTTATTTAGATTCTAAGCAATCATCGCAAATTCTTTCTCAGCTACCTCCTGAAAAACAAGCAGAAGTGGTTCGAAGAATTGCGCAAATGGAAAGTACTTCTCCAGAGGTAATACACCAAGTCGAGCAAATTCTTAAGCGAAAGCTTTCAGCAACAGGGGCTCAAGACTACACAGCGACTGGTGGAGTAGAAGCAATTGTTAAGGTTTTGAGCAATGTGGATAGAGGAACGGAGAAAGCAATCCTTTCTCAATTGGAACTCGATACACCAGAGCTTGTAGCAGAAATCAAGAAACGAATGTTTGTATTTGAAGATATCGTGAATTTAGATACTCGTTCAATTCAGCGAGTTATTCGTGAAGTAATTGATGCAGATTTAATATACGCATTAAAAGTAGCAAGTGAAGATGTGAAAGATGTTATTTATCGCAATATGTCGACTAGAAGAGCTGAACTGATCAATGAGGAAATCGGATTGATGGGTCCTGTGAAATTAAAAGATGTAGAAAATGCACAAACAAATATCGTTACCTTGATTCGAAGTTTAGAAGAAAAAGGTGAAATTATTGTTGCCCGTGGCGAAGGGAATGAAATAATTGTCTAATGTTTTTCGTTTCAATCATATTCCATCAGTTGAAAAGAAAATTATTAAAACAAAAAAAATAGAAAACAAGAGATTGGATTCTATCGAACAAGAAATAGATCATGGACAAACGAAAGAACATTTGATGCTTGAGGTAGAAATATTAGAGGCTAAGTACAGTCAGTTGCAAAAGCAAATAAAGATAGATCAAGAAAATGCACAGATAGATATCGATAATTGGTGGCATGAGAAGCAAGAAGAAGCAAAGCAAGAAGCTCGAAGATTGGCAGAAGAAGCATCTGCACAGGGATTTCAAGCAGGAACTAATCAAGGTCTTCTTCAAGTGGAAGAGGAATTTCGTGAAAAGCGACAGGAAATGCATGATTTAATCCAAACAGCTTATGAAGAAAAAGCGAAAATTGTACAACAATCCGAATCATTCTTACTGTCTCTCAGCGTAAAAGTTGCTGAAAAAGTGATAAAAGAAGAATTAAAACAACATGATGAACAATTATTAAACGTCGTAAAGCATGCTTTAAAACAAATTGAAGAATCTGAAGACGTCGTGATGCATGTTTCACCGGAAGATTATCCAATAATATTACCTTTTTTAGAGGAAATTAAAACGTATGTCAGAGCAGAATCAGAGTTGAAACTGATTCCTGTTGCTAGTCTTGCAAAAGGTGGTTGTATGATACACACCGCGAGTGGATCTTATGATGTCACGATTGATAGTCAACTAAAAGAAATTAAAAAGCACTTACTCGCTTATTGTGAGGAGAAGACAAACGATGAACCTAAGGCAAGATGATTACCTTGCGCTATTAGAAGAAATTGAACCGATTAAAAAGCATGGAAAAGTGATTCAAGTCATTGGCTTGACTATCGAATCAAGAGGACCGTATGCAAAAATCGGAGAAATATGTCTCTTGTACCCTAACAATTATGAGAAGCCGATTGAAGCGGAAGTAGTGGGCTTTAAAGAAAATAAAATTTTACTAATGCCGCTAAGGGATGTTTCGCAAATTGGACCTGGATGCCTGGTTGTCGCAACTGGATTTCCTCTTCAAATAAAGGTTGGACCGTCTATCTTAGGGAAAATCCTTGATGGAACGGGGAGACCGTTAGATGAAAGCATTCTACCAAAAGGCTTAACAAAATACTCAACCAATAACACGCCTCCGAATCCATTACAACGACCAAGAATAGAAAAGCCATTAGAAGTAGGTGTACGAGCCATTGATGGGTTGTTGACAGTTGGACAAGGGCAAAGAATAGGTGTTTTTGCAGGTAGTGGTGTTGGCAAAAGCACATTAATGGGTATGATCGCCCGCAATACGGAAGCCGATATAAACGTAATCGCGCTAATTGGAGAGCGGGGCAGAGAAGTCCGTGATTTTATCGAACGTGATTTAGGCCCAGAAGGGCTGAAAAAATCTGTTGTAGTTGCAGCAACTTCTGACCAGACTCCATTGCAGCGTATTAAAGGAGCATTGACAGCAACAGCAATTGCAGAATATTTTCGTGACCAAGGAAAAAATGTCATGTTAATGATGGATTCCGTTACACGTTTTGCAATGGCACAGCGGGAAGTCGGACTTGCGGTTGGTGAACCTCCCACGAGTAAAGGATATACGCCAAGTGTTTTTGCCATGCTTCCGAAACTATTAGAACGCTCAGGAACGTCAAGTAAGGGTTCAATTACCGCTTTTTATACGGTATTAGTTGATGGCGATGATATGAATGAACCGATTGCTGACGCTGTTCGAGGAATTCTCGACGGACATATTGTGTTAGATCGTAAAATTGCTCAAAAAGGACAATTCCCAGCTATAAATATTATGTCAAGCGTTAGCCGAGTCATGCATGAAGTGGTGTCTGAAGAACACCAAAAGGCAGCTATAGAATTTAAAAGATTGTTAGCTGCGTATGATTCAGCGGAAGACCTGATAAACATTGGAGCCTATAAAAGTGGTGCAAACAAAGAGATAGATGATGCCATCCTTTCACATCCACTTATGAAAGAATATTTACAACAAGATATTTATGAAAAGACCAAACTGGAAGAGAGTATTCAACGTCTATCGGCGCAATTTGGAGGAACTTATTCGTGACACAATTTAACTTCCGATTTCAAAAAATATTAGATTTAAAAGAAATTGAAAAAGACTTTGCACAAATCCAAATGGCGGATGCCATCAAATTGGAAGAAGTAGGACACCGAAAAAAAGAAGCAATCTATAACAAAATAATGGATGCTGAACGTTTAAAAAAAGATAAGCAAGAAGATGGAGTTAATATCTCGGAATTAAGGATGCTAGAAACTTATATTCATCAACTTCAAGACTTACTGTTATCGTCTAATCGAGAGCTTCTGCATTTGCAAAACAATGTGACGAAAACACAAAGCGATTTACAAATGAAGGCTCAAGAAGAAAAAACCTGGGGTAATTTAAAACAACAAGAACTTACTATGTATGTAGAACGTAGCAAAGTGGCAGAACAGAATTTTTTTGATGAGCTGGCAAGCACGAGATTTTATCGAACATCCCAAGTTAGTTTAGCTGAAAGAGGGTGAATTCAATAGACGCATTGAATATGTCTTTCCAACCACCAGTGGTTCTAACAAGTAAGGCTTTCAATCAAAAAACTGATAGTACTTCAGCAAAAGAAGCCGTGAATTTTGCACAGTTGTTTGAATCCATAACTGTCGATGGCCAAATTGCAAGTGAAGAAGTAGTAACTGAAACTTCGCAAGAAGAACTGCTAGAAAAACTTGAAGATGTGTTGCAAATCATGCAAGATCTACCAAAAGAATCTATGTCTCCTGAACAACAAGAGATGATGTATGCAATCATACAGATGTTATCCAATCAAACGATACAAATAGAAGAACAGCTTCAAGTTAATGAGTCCAGCCTAGAAAAGGGTACGGCAAGTAATTCAGCTCAAGAAAAGCTTGTGAACTTAATTCAACAGGTTGAGCTAGAGCTTAAAGAGCTTATGTCAAATTCATCTATTATAAAATTCGAAGATGTTTCGGAAATTGTGGGGGTAGAAGAGAAAAATATTTTCGCGGACCCTAAAAAGCTTGATCAGGTGTTTAAACAATTAGTCGGTTTTATCCAGCAGCTTGCAGCAGAACAGCAAACTGCAGGGAAACAAACTTCGTTTCAGCAATTAGAACAATTAGATCAAGCTCTAAAGCAAATGAATAGTACTACTCAAGAACTAGCAAGTTACACACAACTAGTAGAAACAAGACAAAGTAATGTAATAAATGTAGATACCTCTCTACAAGTAACTGGGAGTACCGTTAACCAACAGACAAGTGATGGTGGACTGTCAGTAGAAACAATTCAAACCGAAGGGATTAGCCAAACATTAACTGGTGGTACAGCCCTTGATACAACAAAGTCAAGCCAGGCAGGGGGACGGACAGAAACGAATGTACCAGCTCCTACGGTCCGCATGACTAATCTTATTGAAGAGTTAGGCGGAGTACTTCGCAGTTCTTTTCGTTTAAATGGGAATGGGGAAGGTTCGCAAATAAAAGTGAACATCTTTCCTGAACATCTCGGACATTTAGATATTCGTATAACCGAATTAAATGGAAAGATTGCAGCTCAGATTTTTACTAGCAGCTTAGTAGCAAAAGAAGCGTTAGACCTTCAAGTAAATCAGTTGAGAAATTCACTGCTTCAGCAAGGGATAACGATTGAGAAAATTGAAATATCGCAACAGCATTCTTCCCAATCGTTTGGACAACAAAACGCACATCCCGACCAACGCTTTTCACAGCAGCAAAAGCAAGGAACCGCGGCACGGAATAAACACGGATATCAACAACTCGAAGAAGAAGTAGCAGTCATACGCAATCATGCGGTAAATGGAATGATGAAAGTAGATTATACAATCTAGTAAAAGAAAGGAGTATTTCCATGAATGTGAACAGCTACAACTCGGTCGGTAAGCAGGCGTTGGCTACAAATAAACAATCTGAGCCACAAAATGGACTTGGAAAAGATGCTTTTTTGCAAATTCTTGTCACACAAATGAAAAACCAAAACCCTTTAGAACCTTTAAAAGATACAGAATTCATTGGACAAATGACTCAGTTCAGTAGCTTGGAGCAGTTAACAAACTTAAATCAAACGATGAATCAGCTTGTGGGAATTCAAGGAATGCAATCATTTACAGAACATTCAAATCTAATCGGGAAAAAGGTGTTTTGGGAATATGAAGTGAACGGGAAACTTGAATCAGGAGAAGGTATTGTTAAAGCGTTGTCGTTTAGTAAAGGTGAGTTAATAGTGGAGCTTGAAAAGGATAATATAAAGGTTCCGATTTATGCTATAAACCGAATTGAAAAGCACTTAGAAACAAAAAACGAACAGGAAATTGTCTAATCCACAAAGGGGATAAGGCAATATTTGAAAGGGGAAAAACAAATGTTACGTTCAATGTATGCGGGTGTGTCGGGTATGAAAGGTTTTCAAACTAAATTAGATGTGATTGGGAACAATATTGCCAATGTAAATACGATTGGTTATAAGAAAAGCACAATTAATTTCCAAGATTTATTAAGTCAAAATTTATCAAGCAGCGGTGCTAATCCAATACAGGTTGGATTAGGGTCAACTACTTCTGCTATTAATGTAGTTCATACTCCAGGTTCATCTATGACAACAGGAGATGGTAAAGACCTTACCATTATCGGAGATGGGTTTTTCGTTGTACAAAATCCAGCCGCTAATGGAAGTCAGTATTTAACACGAGCTGGGAACTTTGTAGTCGAGGCAGACGGAGATTTAGTTACAACTCAAGGTTATAACGTTTTAAATAGTGCTGGTCAGAAAATTACGATTAATCCAGCTACTTATGATTCATTTACCATTGATCGGTTAGGTGAAGTCAAAGGCAAATTACCGAATGGAACAGAGCAATCGATTGGTTTTATAGGTATTTCTTCACCTCCAAATCCAACTGGGCTTCGTAAATTTGGAGGGTCTTTATATGAATTAACTACAAAATCAGGTGCAGGACCAATTGGACCTGCAGCTGACCAGAATACTGAAATTGGTGCTGGCATGCTTGAAATGTCGAATGTTGATCTTACTGAAGAATTCACAGAAATGATTATCGCTCAGCGTGGATTCCAAGCAAATTCTCGTACAATTACAACTTCTGATGAGATCTTACAGGAAGTTGTTAACTTGAAACGATAACATAGGAGGGTTGGGCTGAGAGAGGACATCCTCTCTCTCGCCACTTTTATTATGATTCAATTAACTAGACTAAATCAATCATCTATTACATTAAATGCCATTTATATAGAAAGAATAGAATCGATTCCAGATACAGTGGTGACGTTACTATCGGGTAAGAAGGTACATGTATTAGAAACGGTTGAAGAAGTTACCGATAAAGTGGCAACCTTCTACCAGAAAATAAACCTTTTCCATAGTTTACAAGAGCCAAACTGGACGGAATGAGGGGGGAACAGCCTTGGGAGAAGTCTTAACAGATGAAAATATTGATGCCATTCTTTCGTCTATAAAAAATGAAAAACCTAAACAGGCTAAACCTGGCAAAGAAAGAAATGTTCAAACTTACGACTTTAAAAAAGCATTACGCTTTTCACAAGACCAAGTTAGGACATTGACTAGAATCCATGAAAACTTTTCGCGATTACTGACCACCTACCTATCAACGCAGCTTCGAACGAATGTACAAATTTTTGTTACTTCTGTTGACCAATTTCCATATGAGGAATTTATCAATAATGTACAAGATAAATCCCTTTTAGGTGTATTTGATGCTCCTCCGCTTCAAGGAAGTATGGTCATGGAATTTTCTCCGGAAGTTGTGTATGTCATGGTAGATCGATTGCTTGGTGGGCAAGGAAATATAACGCAAAAAAGCAGTGACCTAACTGAAATTGAAATAAGTGTGATTCAGAGAATTTTTATTAGGACATTAAATAGTTTTCAAGAAGCTTGGTTGTCTGTATTGAAACTATCGCCAGAATTTAAAGAAATTGAAGTCAATCCTCAGTTTTTAACGATGTTTCCTCCAAATGAAACAGTAATTTTGGTTTCTTTACATACGAAAATTGGAGATGTCGAAGGCATAATTAACATCTGCTTGCCACACGTTGTATTAGAGCAAATTTTACCTAAGCTATCCGCGCGACATTGGTTAGCTAATCAGAAGAAAACAATTGAAAATCATGAAGCGGAAGCATTAGAAAAGAAATTACAAGCCACTAGACTGAATGTCAAAGCTATTTTAGGAAGATCAACGATAGAAGTGGGCGATTTTTTAACGCTTAAAAGTGGAGATGTCATTCGCTTGAATGAGTCCTATACCGATCCCGTAATCGTATTGGTTGATGAAAAGCAGAAGTTTTTTGCACAACCTGGGGTCTCGAAAGGCCGGATGGCTATACAAATTACCGGTATTCATGGAGAAGGAGATGAATTCGATGACAACTAATAAGTTAACTCCCGATGAGATTAATGGTTTATTAGGTCAAAAAGAAACGACTGACAAGATGATTTCCGAAAGTTTACTGTCTAAAGTGGAAATGGAAGCTTTAACAGAGTTACTAAATGTTTCAATGGGTGGTTCATCTACTGTACTTTCCTCACTATTTTCTGAACCAACCACTGTAATGTCTGCAGAACTGTCAATAAAACAAAATGACCATTTATTAACGAATACACAGTCACCTTTTATTGTGATACTAGGGGAGTATACCGGTGGCTTTAATGGCATTCAGATTGTCTCCATATCTGTAGAAGATGTCCAAGCCATAAGTGAAATGATGGATCCGGGTAGTGAAGCAGAGAATATGCGAAAACAGTTCCAGATTGTAGAAGAAGTTGTTGAAAAAATGTTTACTTCTGTCTCTCAATCAATGGCTACTGTATTAGAACAAGAGATTTCTCACTCCTTATCTAGTATGGATTTGATTGAAACTCAACAAGACTTCCCGGTATCTAAACTCACGCAAGAGAGATGGTTTATTCAGGCTGATTTCCAAATAAAAATTGGCAGTCAAAAAAGTTTAAGCCTCCAACTTAACCTTCCTGTTCGCTTGGCTAAACAAATGGTAGGGATATTAACAGATTCATTGGACGAGGATTATCCAGAGGAGACACAAGAGATGCAATTTCAATCTACTAATCAATCAACTACAACAAAAACAATAGATTCAGAAGCAACACCTAATATCCAATCTGTCCAATTTTCAAGTTTTGATGAATCTAGCTCATCTCAATCCGAACCAAACAATTTAAACATGTTACTCGACATTCCGCTTCAAGTAACTGTTGAATTGGGAAGAACGAAAAGAATGGTTAAAGAAATTTTGGGGGTTTCTCAAGGTTCGATTATTGAACTTGATAAATTAGCAGGTGAACCTGTCGATATTTTAATTAACAATAAGTTAATTGCAGTAGGTGAAGTTGTTGTAATTGACGAAAATTTCGGTGTACGTGTAACAGATATTTTAAGTACAGCAGATCGTATATCAAAGCTACGATAATGCACTAAGTAAGGAGTTACCAAGCTTGATTCAAAAATATGTTATTGCGATAATTTTAGTTTTTTCTTTTCTAGTAGTTTCCATCCCAAATCCTGTTGATGCAAAAGAACCTATGGCCTCCGACTGGGTTAAAAAAAAGCAAACTGATGATCAGTCAGAACCTGAAGAAACAGAAGATAGTACTGTATCAAATACTTCTGAAGACAAGAGTCTCGTGGTAATCATCATAAAACTTATTTTCTATACGCTCTTAATTCTTGTGATGATTTACGCATTGATTAAATTTTTGGCGTTAAGACAAAAGAAACTACAGCCAAACCAAGCCGTTAAATTAATGGGGGGCACTCCGCTAGGCAATAATAAATCACTGCAGCTTGTTAAAGTTGGCAAAAAGGTTTATTTAATTGGTGTCGGAGATCAAGTCACATTGATTAAGGAATTTTCCGAGTCGGATGAAATTAACAACATTGAATCAGATCTAGAGAAACAATCTACACTTTTCACTAGCCCTCTAGCTAATATCTCTACCTCAATTGCCTCGATCGTTAATTTTTCGAGAGAAAAGATGAGCAAAAGAATGGGATCTAAACCTAATCTTAGTTTTGATCACTTATTCAAGCAAAGCCTAACTAAACAAAAAGGTAAGCAAGATCAACTTAAGCAGGACTTAAATGAAGTAGATGAAGATAAGGAAGGTAACTCAAAATGACCGACTTCCTATTTCTTGTGAGTATTCCTGGTATCGATTTTGGTTCCGATGCACCGGGGGACGTTTCAGTTACCCTACAACTTCTAGCCTTACTGACCATTTTATCTCTTGCTCCGGGGATCTTAATTATGCTTACCAGCTTTACTCGGATAATTATTGTTTTGTCATTTGTGCGGACAGGATTAGGAACACAGTCCATGCCTCCAAATCAAGTGCTTGTTGGGTTAGCCCTATTTTTAACGTTTTTTATCATGTCACCCATTATGGTGGAAATTAATGAAACGGCCTTACAGCCATACTTAGCAGGTGATTCAACTCAAGACGAGGCGCTCGATACAGCGGTTATTCCAATTAAGGAATTTATGGCAGAGCACACACGAGAGAAAGATTTAGCCTTGTTTTTTAAATATGCTGGGTTGAAAAAACCAGACAGTATTGAAGATATTCCGCTGACTTCACTCATTCCGGCATTTGCTATTAGTGAGTTGAAAACTGCATTTCAAATTGGTTTTGTTATCTTTATCCCATTTTTGATTATTGATATGGTGGTCGCCAGTACGCTTATGGCTATGGGTATGATGATGCTTCCGCCAGTAATGATTTCTTTACCATTTAAAATATTATTATTTGTACTTGTTGACGGCTGGTATTTGATTATCGAATCGCTGCTTGTTAGCTATTAGTGAAGGGAAGAAAACGATGACTCCAGACGTGGTAATTAAACTAGCGGAACAATCAATTTACATGATCATCATCATATCTGCACCAATGCTACTTATTGCATTAGCCGTCGGATTAATTGTGAGTATTTTCCAAGCAATGACACAAATTCAGGAACAAACCCTTGCGTTTATTCCGAAAATATTAGCCGTGTTTTTGTCTCTTGTATTATTCGGACCCTGGATGTTGACGCTGTTATTGGATTTTACAAGAGATTTATTCCAACAGCTCCCACAGCTAATCGGATAGTAGGCATATTATGAATTCGATCATTGAGATGTATCCGTATCTTTTACTTATATTTGTTCGCTTAACTAGCTTTTTTATCATTGCTCCTTTATTTGCGATGAAGGGTGTTCCCAATCAATTTAAGGTAGGACTTGCTTTCTTTATAGCGTTGGTTGCCTTATCGAATCTACCAGATGGGGAGCCGCTTCCGTTAGATTCCTTTTATATACTGTTGATCATTAAAGAACTCGGCGTAGGTCTAGCTTTAGGGTTTACAGCCGCATTACTCTTGTACACGGTTCAAATAGCTGGCGCGTTTATCGATTTCCAAATGGGTTTTTCGATTGCCAGTGTCATGGATCCACAAACTGGAACCCAGGTTCCAATCATTGGTCATTTTAAATATATTTTAGCCCTGCTTTTTTTACTGACAGTTAATGGGCATCATTTAATGCTCGATGGTGTCATGCAAAGCTTTCAATCGTTTCCAGTAGAATCAATTGCATTCTCGGCGAAAATGGAAGACGTTGCACATTTCTTCACGAAGTTATTTGTAGAAATGTTTATGATTGCTTTACAAATCGCTTTACCGATTGTGGGTGCGCTATTTCTCGTCGATGTCGCACTTGGGATTTTAGCTAAAACCGTGCCACAATTAAATATTTTTGCTGTCGGGCTCCCTTTAAAGATTATTGTAGGATTCATCATGTTGTTTCTATCCATGCCAATTTTCTTTTACATTTTGCAAATCCTGTTTGAAAAGATACTGATTAGCATGTCTCAGTTGATCCGATTATTAGGAGGGGCATAGATGGAGAAGAGATATCTTCTAGTTCTAGATTTACAATTCTTTTCTGGGGAAAAGACAGAAAAAGCAACACCTCAGAAAAGGCAAGAGTCCAAACGAAAAGGGCAAGTAGCTAAAAGTCCTGAAGTTCCTGCAGCTCTGATTATGCTTGGTGGGATTATGTTACTTAATTTTTGGGGAGGATGGATGCTTGACCAGCTTCTGGCAATCTATCGGATTAATTTTAGTCAGTATATTGCTTGGGAATGGTCTCCAATTAATATCCGCAATTTATTTGAACAAATGACATTTAATGCGATTAAGATAGTTGCTCCTATCATGGCCATTGCGATGGTATCCGGCTTTCTAGGGAATTACATTCAAGTGGGTTCCTTATTTACAACGGATCCATTAAAAATGAAATTAGAACGATTAGATCCAATTCAAGGTGCGAAGAAAATATTTTCTATGCGTGCTTTAGTAGAACTTGTAAAGTCATTACTTAAAATTGCCATTATTGGCTTTGCCGCTTTTAGTGTTTTGTGGTCAGAAAAAGAAGAGCTATTTTTACTTTCACAAAAGAGTATTGGTTATTCTTTATCGTTTATTGGATCACTAACTCTCAAAATGGCCACCGTTTCTGCCATCATTTTATTGTGTTTAGCTATTTTAGATTATATGTATCAAAAGTATGAATTTGAAAAAGGCATCCGAATGTCGAAGCAAGATATTAAAGATGAATATAAGAAAGCAGAAGGGGATCCTCTGATTAAATCAAAAATTAAAGAACGGCAAAGACAAATGAGTATGAACCGAATGATTCAAGATTTGCCGACTGCAGATGTTCTTATCACGAACCCAACACACTATGCAATTGCGATTAAATATGATGCCGAAACAATGGCAGCCCCTATGGTTATTGCGATGGGAAAAGACCATATTGCATTGAAAATTAAAGAAAAAGCAAAAGAACTTGAAATTGTGATTATGGAAAATAAACCACTTGCCCGTGCTTTATATCATCAAGTTGAAATAGGAGACTATGTTCCTGAAGAATTATTCTTAGCGGTAGCAGAGGTTTTAGCATATATCTATCGATTAAAAGGAAAGATTAAATGAAAAATATAATAAAGGAGGAGGAAACAACTTGAAAATCAGAGATTATGTCGTCTTAGTATCAGTTATTATGATTGTCGTAATGATGGTTATTCCTCTTCCACCACTCTTGTTAGATATATTAATTATGATAAATATTAGTCTTTCCTTAACTATTATTCTGGTTGCCATGAATACCAAGGAAGCACTGCAATTCTCAATTTTCCCTACGTTGTTGTTACTAACTACATTGTTTCGATTAGGATTAAATGTATCTACTACTCGATCGATTTTAACCAATCAAACGGGTGGAGAGGTTGTTGAAACTTTTGGTTCATTTGTTGTTGGAGGAAGCCCGATAATTGGTATTTTGATTTTCCTGATACTCGTAATTATCCAGTTCTTAGTAATTACCAAAGGATCTGAACGTGTTGCAGAAGTTGCGGCTCGTTTTACACTAGACTCGATGCCGGGTAAACAAATGAGTATCGACGCTGATCTAGGTGCTGGGATGATTTCCGATCAAGAAGCAAGAAAACGCAGAGAAAAGGTTAACCAAGAGGCGGACTTCTACGGGGCCATGGATGGTGCAAGTAAGTTCGTTAAAGGGGATGCGATTGCTGGGATAATCATTGTTCTCATTAATATTATCGGCGGTCTATTAATTGGTGTCATCGTTCATAAATTGCCAATTGGAGAAGCGGCACAACTATTTACACTGTTGTCAATCGGTGATGGTTTAGTTAGTCAGATTCCGGCATTGTTGATTTCAACTGCAGCAGGAATCGTGGTCACTCGGGCTGCTTCTGAAGGGAACTTAGGTTCAGATATTGCGAAACAACTCTTCGCATACCCTAAAATGCTCTATGTGGTGGCTGGGACATTATCATTATTTGCTCTGTTCACACCGATAAATCCTCTATTAGTATTGCCTGTTGCCGCTCTTGTGGCTTTTGGTGGCTATAAAATGCAGCGGAATTTAACAGCAGAGGAAAATAAAGAGAAGGTAGCTAGTAATGAAGACCAAGAGCGTGAAGAATTAAAAAGCCCCGAAAGTGTCATTGATCTTTTGCATGTTGATGCGATTGAATTTGAATTCGGTTACGGCTTAATTCCGATTGCCGATAAGAACCAAGGCGGGGACTTATTAGATCGCGTCATTATGATTCGAAGACAATGCGCTATCGAATTAGGAATCGTTGTTCCGGTCATACGAATACGCGATAATATTCAACTACAACCAAACGAATATGTCATTAAAATTAAAGGGAATCGAGTAGCGTCCGGTAAAATTATGCTCGATCATTATTTAGCAATGAGCCCAGGAATAGACGACGAAAGCATTGAAGGTATTCCGACTATTGAACCTGCATTTGGTATGCCGGCTCTATGGGTGAATGAAGAAATGAAGGAAGAAGCAGAGTTAGCAGGTTATGCAATTGTCGACCCCCCTTCTGTAGTCTCCACACATCTTACCGAAGTGATTAAGCGCCATGCACATGAATTAATTGGCAGACAAGAGGTTAAATCACTCGTTGAAAATGTACGTGAAACCTCACCGGCAGTTATAGAAGAATTAATTCCACAGATGATGGCAATTGGCGAAATACAAAAAGTCTTAATGAAACTTCTAAAAGAAAAAGTATCGATACGAAATTTACTTGTGATTTTAGAAACATTAGCAGATTATTCATCACAAACGAAGGATCCGGATGTACTGACTGAATACGTGAGACAAGCTCTTTCTAGACAAATTACCTTGCAGTACACGATTCAACATGAACCTTTACAGGTTATTACGGCAGGTGCAAGTCTCGAGAAGAAATTCGCAGAGTCTGTCCATCGATCGGAACAAGGTAGTTATTTATCGATTGACCCAGAAACATCACAAACTATCTTTCAAAAGATTCAAGAACAAGCATCACAACTGCAACAATCTGGTGTTCAACCGATTCTTTTAACTTCGCCTGCTATACGCATGTATATGAGGCAGTTTATTGAACGGTTTGCCCCAGATCTTCCAGTACTCTCATATAACGAACTAGAACCAGAGGTAGAAATTCAAAGCGTTGGGGTAATCAATATCTCAGCAGGGGCAGCTAAAATCCCAGTCGGGGCGGTTAATATCTAATGAGGCTAAAAACTTATACTGTAAATAATATGACGCAAGCAATACCAATGATTAAAAGAGACTTAGGCGAAGACGCTCTTATTTTGAATACAAAGAAAGTCAAAACTGGTGGTTTTTTAGGGTTTTTTAAACAAGAAAAACTTGAGGTAATAGCTGCCGTTGAAACAAAACCAAGTGAAAAAAAGAGAAGCAATGAAAACATCAATCCTGAATCCGAATTTTTACAAAAGGAAGAGGTTTCAGTTTTAATGGAATCCGAAAATCCATCTGTTAAAAAGGATGAAAATCTCGATGGGCTTATGAGTGAATTGAAAAGCTTGAAGCAATTCATGTTCCAAGCGATTGATGAGAATCGAATGCCTGATGCATTAAAATCGTTGAATAAAAAGTTAATTGCACAAGGAATCACTGAAGAAGTTCAATCTGAGTTACTGGGAAAGCTGATGCTAGTTTTAGATCAGCATCCCAATTACACGGAAGACAAAATACATGCTTTGGCTCGTAAAGAAATCATCAAGTTAATCAATACCCATAAAAAAAGGCTGAGCAGAAAAAAGGTAGACATCATTTGTTTTATTGGTCCAACAGGAGTTGGAAAGACCACAACAATCGCTAAAATAGCTGCGCACTATTTATTGAGTGAAGAGAAAAAAGTGGGACTCATCACATCAGATACCTACCGAATAGCGGCAGTGGAGCAATTGAAAATCTATGCAGGGATTTTGAATATACCGATCCGAGTCGTGGAATCTTCAGCTGACCTGACTGTAGCAATGGATGACCTCAGCAACTGCGATATCATTTTGATGGACACGGCAGGTAGGAATTATCAACAAAAACAGTACATTGATGATCTAAAGCAGATGTTGCCTGAGGACAAGAAAATCCAAATTAATTTAGTGTTGAGTCTTACCTCAAAGTACGAGGATATGAAGAAAATCATCGATAATTTCCAAACGATCGTAATGGACCAGCTGATTTTGACAAAAAAAGATGAAACAAGTTCATCAGGTGCCATCCTGAATTTGATTTATCATTATTCAACCCCTATACGTTATATTGCCAATGGCCAAAATGTTCCAGATGATATTCTTACGGTAACCCCGGAGATGATAGCGAACTTCGTATTAGGAGAAGATGAAAATGATTGATCAAGCAAAACAATTAAGAGATAAAGTTCTGCAAAAGAAAACTAAAAAAGAGCGAAGACAAACCCGAATTATTGCTGTCACAAGTGGTAAAGGTGGAGTTGGAAAATCAAACTTCGCAATAAATTTCGCGTTAAGCCTAGTTCAACAAAACAAAAAAGTGTTAATCTTTGACGTTGACTTAGGATTTGCCAATGTGGATGTGTTATTAGGGAGATCTAACAAAGAGTCCATTGCCTCGATGATAGAAAAGGATTTATCTATTTGGGAGATTATCGAAGAAGGGCCAAATGGGTTGTTATTTATATCTGGCGGTACAGGATTTAATGATATGTTTCGGTTAGATGAAACGAAAATGAACAAATTTTTTACAGAGTTAAGTACGATTCAAGGAACTGTGGATTACATTATCTTGGACACAGGTGCAGGGTTATCTTATGAAAATTTACGATTTATACTAGCAGCTGATGACGTCATTTTAGTGACAACTCCAGAGCCTACTTCAATCACAGATGCTTATTCTATTGTGAAAATGGTTCATGCAAAAGATCAAAACGTACATATGAAATTGATTATTAACCAATGCACCAGTGAAAAAGAAGGAAAACAAACAGCGGATAATTTTAAAAAAGTGACTGAGCAGTTTTTAAATAAACAGATTGGGACATTAGGCTTTATTCCAAGCGACGTAAATGTGCCCAATGCAGTAAAAAAACAAGTCCCGTTTTTACTGGCATTTCCAAACTGCCATGCTTCACAGGCTATGCAAAATGTGACGAGTGAATTTCTACAATTACCTGTTGCTTATAAGCTTGGAATCAAAGGGTTTTTATTGAAAATGCTTTTTAAAAATTAGGCTATGTTAAAGAATGCCGTTGATATTGAAGAACAAACGAAAGCGCAAATGTACGAAAAACAACAGTATGTTTTCACAGCAAAAATTGAGTAATACACGTCTCTCGTACCTATGTCTAGCAAGCGCCAGCCTAAGATCTCTATATAGGGGTCAGAAAGGCGCTATGCACTTTTCTTGCAATCTTAGAAGTGGTGGTGAAACTCATGTTGAACAATAAATTGTCAAAAGAAGAACTTTATTACTGGGAAAATTGGCAAAAACAGCGTGATCCACAAGCGGGAGAATATCTAGTAGAGCGCTATCTTCCTTTGGTTGACTTTGTTGTACAACGGTTTATGATCAGTTTACCTAGAACGGTTGAAAAGGATGACATACGTAGTCTCGCATATGAAGGGCTGCTTGATGCATTTGATAAATTCAATATTGAGCGAGACTTAATGTTTGAGACATATGCTTCATGGAGAATTAAAGGAGCAATTATTGATGGTCTTAGGCACAGTGATTGGTTACCTCGTTCTGTAAGGGAAAAAGTGAAGAAAATCGAAAAAGCTTATGCTGTTTTAGAACAGAAAAATAATTATTCAGTTTCGGATGAGGAAGTTAGTGAATATCTAGGGATTACTAAAGTCGAGCTGAACAAAACAGTATCAGAAGCTGCTTTATCTACAATGACTTCAATTGATGAAACCACTTATGATGAACATAATCAAGTTGGAAAATATAATATGGTTAATGATAATTCTGGATCTCCAGAACGATATTTAACCGAACAAATGACTAAAGAATCTCTATCAAAAGCTATTGAGCGCTTGCCAGAAAAAGAGAAAATAACGATTTCTTTGTGTTATTTCGAGGAATTAAAATTAACTGAAATTGCAGAAGTTCTAAATGTAAGTGTTTCTCGAGTTTCTCAGCTGCATTCGAAGGCAATGTTGCGATTACGTGCATCTGTTCTATCTATACATGAAAATTATTAGGTTTTTTGAATAAGGTTCAGAAGGTTAAGGTGATACCCTTGGATTGGTTACTAATTGGATTAGTTATTTTAGTGATTTTAGTGAATATCAGGTCATTTATCGTTTTGACTCAGTTTAAACAAAAAAGGACACAAATGTTACAGGATACGGAAGCCATTCATCAAAGTATGGAGGAGTTTGTAACTAGCATAGAAAAAGAAAATGATGAACTCTATCATAAACTCGTTGATTATATCAAAGTGAAAGAGAGTAAGCTTGACGAGAGAATTCGACTATTAGAAGAACAACTAGATACTAGCTTGATGATAGCACCTACCAATGTACATACGATTGATAACCAAGGCGATGAGGAACAGACAAATGACTTTTATTCGAATGAGAAAGAACTAGAAAACGAAAAAATATCAAAATTATATAAACAAGGTTTTTCACCCACACAAATAACAAAAGTACTAAAGATTGATCAAGGAGAAGTAGAACTTGTCATAAATATGTTGATCAAAAAGCAAAGCTATAATAAGTAAAATGAGGTGCTTCATTTGCGTATTGAAGGGCAAACAAAATTTCCAAGCGACAGGCTTAATAAAAGTGCTGTAGAAAATAAATACACGGAGTCTTTTTCTGCAGTAATAAAAAAATCTCAGTCAAAATTGCAGCTGGAATCTTTAAATCAATTAATGACTCGTGTGGATGCACAAGGACAGAAGCTTACGAAACAAAAAACAATAGAAAATCTCGTTGATTATAAGAATTTAGTAAAGCAATTCATAGGAGAATCATTGAGTTATGGTTTGCAATTATCCGATAAACAAAGCTTTAGCCCTAGTGGTGGTATGAAAAATCATCAATTAGTTGAAGTAATTGATCAAAAACTTATTGAACTTCACGAGGAAGTGTTAAATAATGAAAAGGAAGGTATTGACATTCTTCAGATGGTTGGAGAAATCAAAGGGATGCTAATTAATATATATATGTAATTAGTGATGTAAATGGGGGAAACGTAATGAGCGAAAATCGTCGTGAATTTTTTCGAGTGAATTTTGAGAGATCGTTAA
This sequence comes from Paenisporosarcina sp. P5_A11, assembly GCF_056400705.1. Taxonomy (NCBI): domain Bacteria; kingdom Bacillati; phylum Bacillota; class Bacilli; order Caryophanales; family Caryophanaceae; genus Paenisporosarcina; species Paenisporosarcina sp. P5_A11. The sequence goes on along the minus strand of NZ_JBFUKT010000001.1, from coordinate 104,844 downwards.
GTGGACAGCTTTTAGTACATGGAGGAGAGTCAATGTTCCTAAGTATTGATAACCTTAGTGTGAAAGGCTTAGGATTTTCTTCATCAATCGAGATTTCGCTACTTGCTAAAGTAGAATGTCGTTTTGAGATTTTAGATATCCCTTTTACAATGGATGGTTCTATTATTCGCAAGTCTAGAAAAACGGATGAAATTGAATACGGAATTGATTTTGTAGTGGATAAGGAAAAATCTTCACAACTATTTAAGCAATTAAATGCTTACCAAATTCGCCAACGAAGAGGAATGTTGGTTGATTAGTTAGATCAACCACTTCGCTTGGAGAAGGACATTGAAAAGCACCAATTAAGATGAATTTATCTTAATTGGTGCTTTTTTAATAAGAGGAAAAGTATAGTATAAACAGGTGATAATTTACAAGTATAAGATGATCTATTACATTAAAATCAGAAACTTAAAGAGGAGAGATATGATGGATTACACGGAAGATAAAAGTAAATTTTGGATTTTTTCCTTACTTTTATTAATAATAGCCCCTTTTGTTATCATGCTGACACCCATGATTGTTTCTGTTACACTATCGGATACTCCTGATAAAGTTGTCTTTATTCCGAAAGGTACAAGTATGATGATGTATGGTTTAGCTTTTGCAGTTGTGATCGTTTTTCTATGTGCAATGTATTTTTCAAAATCCAAAATGTTAAATATGTTGCTAGGGTTCATGGCGGTAGTTGGCTTCATCACCATTTTCAGCTTAGGTGTTCAAAACTACGTATATCTCCATAAGGACTTTATCAAAAATAATCCGATCTTGGGTTCTAAGGTTGAATACCAGTGGGAAGACCTTGCGAAAGTGACACACGAAATGTACGACGAAAAAACAAATCGCGAAGAAAACTATATTTTCGAGTTTAAAGATGGTTATACTTTCAGTTTTATTGGATCCGGAATAGTAGATGGAAAGGTGAAAAGTGAAATTTACCAAAAGGTGATGAAACTCGAAGTGCCTTATGATGAATATTAACAGAAGGTAACCCTATTTTGGGAAGCCCTTTTTTTTCGCTTGGTTTCGGCATCTACGGTAGTTTTCATAAATGCAGACAAAAACCCATATAAACATAGAAACAAATATCATAAGGGTGGTAAACATTTCTTCTATATGGGTGGTTGGGTATTTATGTACAGCGTTAGGTTTTAGTATCGGGGGGATTATTGCCTGGATTTTAAAAGGATTTCAGAAGCGAATCGATACTGTTTACAGTATTTGCGCAGGTTTAATTCTTGGATTAATAAGTTTTGAAATTGCTCCTGAAGCAATCGAGTTAGGCAATTGGTTTACTTTTATTTTGGGATTTTTAATAGGCGTTACTTTATTTAAGGTCATACATAAATCGTTTATGATTCAAAGGGTACTTCCAGAAAATAAAGAAAAGCGTAATCCCTTATACACTGGGGCGATGCTAATGTTAAGTATTTCACTTCATAACCTTCCAATAGGAATCACGTTAGGTTCTAATCAAGACTCCACTTTAAGCTTTTCCATCCTTCAAACAATATTTCTTCATAACGTTCCTGAAGGAATTATCGTATTTACTCCTTTATTTATCGCGGGTCTTGGCATCTGGACATTGATCTTTCTTTCGCTTATCGTAGCCTTACCAATAGGGGTTGGTGCATATTTTGGAAATTTTTTAGGCATCGATAATCCGATTTTCTGGTCGATTTTCATCAGTTTATCTATTGGGATGATCTATATGGTGACAGTAAAAGAAATTCTGACTGACTCGATTAAAGACTCTACTTCAACGAAAGTTTTCTTTCTTGCACTCTTTGGTATTTGTGTAATTGGAGTATATTTCGCTTTTATTTAACTTATACAAAATAAGTCCCCCGTTAATATGAAGAGTTTAGCGGGGGACTTTATATAGAAAGGTTTCAATCAAAAGCTATTTTAGAACGGGTTAGGCGGATAACTGTGACTATTAGTAAGAACGCAACGACCAACATGAGAACGGACCCAATGATTACAACTTCTTGCACCGAAAACCATTGTGCAGCTAGCCCCATAATCAATACAACTAATAGTTGAATCGCATGAGCAATCATCCCATATAAGCTCGATATTCTCCCCATCATGTCAATCGGAATATTCTCTTGTATAAATGTCATGAACCCTGTGTTTGCCAGAGAAAGAAAACAAGCGAGAATGAAAAAACCGATACTTGCCATCAAGTAAGTGGTCGAAAAGCTATAGATGACATAGCCGATTGCTACAAGAGGGGACTCACGAATTATTAGGTTCCTGAACAATCAGGAACATTTACACACAATTGAATTAGAGGGTTAAGTGATCTGTACTTGAAAAGATACTTTAACTATAAGTCCTCAGTCTTTTCTAAAGTCATACGTGTCACTGCGAACATCAAGTTCCATTCCATTTATGGATACAATATGTTCAGTGATCCAATCGATTTCGCCTTCTTCCATCCTATAAGCCCAATACAGGTTCCTTTTTTCTCTATTCTTTTCATGGTAGATTACTTCGCCTCTAACTGCAGGTGCAACCGTGGAGTGTGCATTGCTTACATAAGTCAGGACCGTGTACTCTCCGGTGGGGGAGAGTTCCTCAGCTAGCAGTTCACCTTCAGGGACACGGTTTATATTGAAAAATAAATAATTGATAATCATGAACAGGCTGAATAGAAGGAACCCGATAAGCAAAACAAAATAACCTATGCCTTTCAAAAATGTCTTCGACCACATAAACCTCACTCCTCTGTCCTTAATAAACGATGGGAAAAGGAAATGGTTTCAGGAATTTGTTAATGGATAAGTTTACAGACAATTTGTTTGGTAGTATGTTGCAAAGGTTTACTGTCCAGCTGCTTCTCAAACAAAAAGAAAGCTGATTTCAAAAAATTCTTAAAAGCAAGTTGAGCATAGTATGGTTGCAATTCTCCATTAGCGTTTGCCCTTTTTTCTCTAAGAGAGCGATCAAGCGAATAAAGCCAATCCGAAATAATTTCATCAGTTAAATGGTGAGTGGCTAAAGTGACAAATGCACGAGCTAATCGTTCTTCTTCATCGTCTTGATAACCGACTGCAATAGTGAGGAATCGAGCAATATGTTTGAGTACTTTTCGTGCATCTGCTTCTGTTGACAATGGATGTTTGATTAGTGATTCCAATAAATCAGCTCCATGGGCGACGGAATGTGCCCATCCTTTATCTTGAACATAGCCTCTCAAGTCCTGTTCTTTCATCATATAGTCATTTGAAGCATTGATGACTTGAAGGATGATGTCTTCATCGAGTATTTGTTTGGTTACATCATATTCTAAAATTGCCGCAAAGAAGAGAGACGTAAATGAGCGCGTAAAGACAGAATCTGTCGTTGAATTTTCTATATCGAAAAACAAGGAACGATTTTTTAATAGAGAGTTCAATATATATTCCAACTGCTCTTTTTCTAAACGATCTTCGAATATCAGTTTACAAAATGCACTAAAAATAAGTTGATCTCTTACGACAGGGTCGGTCGTGCCAATATTTTCAATCATTTCATCAAGAATATGTATTGATATATGAGTTACTTCCCCAGTGATTATACTAGTTAATGTTGTTTTTAAGTTTTCCATATTATTTCTCCTTTTTGTCTAACTCTACCTTATTTAAGAAAGAATCTTAAGTTGAATTATTGAAGTCTAAATGTCCAAAATACTCGAAGTGTGCCCATTTATTTTTTTACAAAAAATACGCATATATGATAATATTACCACATGATAAAATTACTTAATAGACTGGAGAGAAGTGAATGAGCCAAGGGGTGTACTGTGAAAAATGCGGAAGAGAAATTAAGTTTACTGGTGATTTAGTCACGACCACTTTTATGTTTCAAGTAGTACCTTATCATGAAGATTGTTTTGCAAAAGATTTAAAAGGTTTGCGCACGTTCTTTGTTTCCAATAATCCGATTAACGGAATAGCTGGCAATATTACAGTAATACTTTCAGCAATCATAGGGACATTCGTAATCATCTTTTTAGATGGGCTCACCAGGTTTATAGGCTTATTAGCATTAATCTCTTTAGGTTATCGACTATATTCATATATACGATTTGAAAAGAGATTGCCTGATTGAAGGATTGATGGCGTAAATATTACATAGAAGGACTATCGTAGACCAAGAAAGACGGCATTATCTGACAATTTAATGCTAAACTAGTAATATCTTATTAAAAAATTTGGAGGTAAAAGTGAAAATTCAACGAAAATTTTTAATTGGTCTAGCTACTATTATCATGTTTAGTGGAACGACATTAACAACAGTTCCAGAAACTTCAACAGTTCATGCAGATTCTCCTTATATAAGCTTACAAAAATCGATTAATAGCGTCATGTCTGATAGTAGAATGACCAGTGCATCTACTAGTGTAACGATTCGAAAAGCGTTAACAGGGGAAATCGTCTATCAAAAAAATGGTGATAAAGGCATTACTCCAGCTTCTTCATTAAAAATCCTCACGGCCTCTGCGGCATTGGAAACATTGGGAGAGAATTATCGTTTTTCTACAGATGTGTTAACTAACGGAAATGTTTCAAAAGGAACCTTGTATGGAAATCTGTATCTTCGGGGAAAAGGGGATCCTACTCTACTAAAAAAAGATTTTGATCATTTTGCCAATATGTTGGTCATTAGAGGAGTGAAACGACTTTCTGGCCACATTATTGGTGATGATACATGGTTTGACGCTGATCGACTGTCAGCTGGAATTGCGAAAGAAGATGAATCCTATTACTATGCAGCTCGAATTTCTGCTTTAAGTCTTTCACCGAACACGGACTACGATGCAGGGTCCTTAATTGTTGATGCCAAACCTTCAATCAATGGTCGAGTTGCAAAAATTACGTTAACACCAGCAACAAGTGTAGTCCGTATCGTCAATCAATCAAAAACAGTTCCAAAAGGATATTCAAATACATTGAAGATTAAACGTGAATACGGAACTAATAAAGTCATAATTACGGGTAATGCGCCTATTGGATCTGCTGGAAAGAAAGAGTGGATTGCCGTAGCCAACCCGACCGCTTATGCATTAGATGTGTTTAAAAAATCTTTAGCTTCTAAAGGAATTACATTTGTCTCTACATCTAAAGTTGTTTCAGGGAAAACACCTAATAATGCACGTGTGTTACTCTCGAAAAAATCAATGCCGTTAAAAGATTTAATGATTCCGTTTTTGAAACTAAGCAACAATACGCATGCAGAAGTTTTAGCGAAAGAAATGGGTAAAGTAAAATACGGAGAAGGTAGCTGGGATGCTGGTCTTAAAGTAATGAGAGAGTATGCGGGTTCCGTTGGTTTGGATGTCAACCAATGGGTGTTCGAAGACGCTGCTGGTATGTCACATGCTAACAAAGTACCCTCTAGTCAAATGACTCAATTACTCCATCACGTAAGATCTGAACCATGGTATGGTGTATTTTTAAAAGGACTTCCAATTGCCGGTGGATATGAACGATTCGTGGGTGGTACATTACGTCTAAGAATGAAAACGGCTCCAGCAAAAGGAAATGTGATGGCGAAAACGGGTAGTCTAGACAATGTTAGTGCACTAGCTGGCTATGTGAAAACTAGAGATGGAGAGTTGTTAGTTTTCTCTGTCCAAACTCAGAATACTAAGTCCAGCACGGTTCCTGTTATCGATCGTCTAGCAACAGCTATTGCGAATTCGAAAAAAACTCCTTAACGTATTTCGAAAAGAAAAATTAACAGAAATTCTAAGTTAGATTGCCACAGCCCCAAATTTCATTGGAGCAAGGGCAGTCTAATTTTTATTTAGATAAATTTGGATATTTATGCAGGAATTTAGGGATTTTTTTCGAATGTATGAAATAGATAGAAAAAAATAGCTGGGGGACATTATGAAACTAAAAATTTTACATACTAATGACATACATAGTAATTTTGAAAATTTTTCAAAAATTGCGACATTGATTGCGCAGCATAAAGATGACAATACATTAATTCTAGATGGCGGAGATTTCGCTGACTTTAAAAGCATCGAATTGCAAGGTACGAGAGGAATAACGGCAATTGAACTGCTGGAAGAAGTGGGATACAATGCATTGACTATAGGGAACAATGAAATGTTCAATGGCATGGATACGCTTGAACATATGGCAACCCACAGTTCTGTCCCGTTCATTAGCAACAACTTAGTGAGAAAAGAATTAAGCAACATCAAGGGAGTAGTTACGAGTACAATTATCAATAAAAATGGATTGCGTATACTGATTACGGGCTCTTCACCAGATATGGGTGTGTTCAATGAAGGTCTAGGGATTCATGTGCATCCTTATCAGGTTGCGATTGCGAATGAGATTGAACGAAATGAAGGTAAGTACGATTTGTGTATTTTGCTTAGCCATATCGGAACTGTAGCCGACGAAGACCTAGCGAAAGATATGCCCCAAATAGATGTTATCCTTTCTGCACACGATCACCAACTTTACAAAGAAGCAAAAATCGTCAATGGCACAATTATGAACAGTGCAGGGAAGTACGGAGAATATTTAGGAGTTGTGGAATTAGAAGTGAATCCGAATAGACACATAGAATTGCTTCATTCGGCCACTCTTTCTACCGAACACGGGAAGGAAGATGAGCGTGTACTGGCTATTCTTAAGGATAATAAAGAAATAGCTATTGAAACGTTGAGCAAGCCCCTCTATACAATCAGTCATCCTCTTTGGCATGATGTGCTTGAGGAAAATCCATTGACTAACCTAATTGCGGACGGGGTAAAAGACATGTTGCAGTGCGATATTGGTCTTATTAACAGTGGTATTGTCAATGCGGGTGTCTTTAACGATATTTCCAATAAAAAGCTAATTGAAATCTGTCCATCTCCTTTAAATCCAACGTCGTTTGAAGTGAAAGGAAAAGACATCAAATTAGCTCTTGAGCAATCACTGGATGTCCAAGTTTGTTTGGCAGATGGCAGAGGTCCTGGATTCAGAGGGAAATTCGTGGGAAGACTTCATATTTCCGGTGCTGATATCGTACATAACGGCAAAGTAATCGAAGTGGTCACCATTGGAGGACAACCGATGGAAGATGATGTTTGGTATTCAGTAGCAAGCTCTGATTATTTACAGCGCGGTTCAGGCTATGCATCACTTGCGAACAACCGCAACGATCAATACCAAGCAGAAGAAATCAAAGACGTCATCCGTCAATATGGTAACCAAACAGATTTTGTGGAGCGTGCGATGGATAACCGATGGAAACAGAAAACTAAAATGAACGTATAGAAAAACCGGTGCGGGAGATCTCCCGTACCGGTTTTGTTCATAAACGAAGGTAATTTAAATTAAAATAATCCGACCGCGTTACCATCTGAGTCAACATCCATATTCAATGCGGCAGGTTGTTTTGGTAAACCTGGCATGGTCATGATGTCACCCGTTAGACAGACTAAGAAGCCAGCACCGAGTTTCGGGATAATGTCCCGGATGGTAATGGTAAACCCTTCAGGACGCCCATGAAGGGAAGGTTGATCAGAAAGAGAATATTGAGTTTTGGCCATACAAATTGGCAATGCATCCCAGCCATATTTTTTTAGTTCTACTAGCTTTTTCTTGGCACTATCTGTTAACTGAATGTCAGATCCACCATACACTTGTTGAACAATAATTCGAAGTTTTTCTTCGACCGAATCGGTTTCATCATAAAGCATAGTAAAGTTTTTCGGTTTAGCTAATTCTTCTTTAACAAGCTTAGCTAATTCAAGTCCACCTTTACCACCTTGCTCCCATACATTGGTCAATGCAATCTGAACACTTTGTGATTTAGCCCAATTCATAACTTCTTGTAACTCATCTTGTGCATCTGCTGTAAAACGGTTTAATGCAACGACTGGTTCAATACCAAATTGACGAATCGTATCTACGTGTTTTGCTAAGTTCGACATCCCGCGTTTCACGGCATCAGCATTTGGTTGTGTAAGTTGATTCTTCTCAACATCCCCATGCATCTTGAGGGCACGTACGGTCGCAACAATGACTACGGCATCTGGGTGGAAGTTACCTTTTCTTGATTTGATGTGCATGAATTTCTCAGCACCTAAATCTGCCCCAAACCCAGCTTCCGTTATGACGATATCTGCCAGTCTTCTAGCGGTATTTGTTGCCATCAAAGAATTACAGCCATGGGCAATATTCGCAAAAGGACCACCGTGAATGATTGCAGGAGTACCTTCAATGGTTTGCACCAAGTTCGGCTTGAATGCATCTTTTAATAGCAATGTGAGAGCACCTTCAACACCTAATTGTCGTACAGTTACGGGTTCTTTATCATATGTATAAGCAATGACCATTTGAGCAAGGCGCTCTTTCAAATCTTCGAGGCTGGTTGCCAAGCATAAGACTGCCATAATTTCAGAGGCCACGGTGATATCAAATCCATCTTGTCTAGGAACCCCTTGTAGTGGACCACCTAAACCTATAGTTACTTGTCTTAATGCACGGTCATTCATATCAAGAACTCGTTTCCACGCAATTCTTCTTGGATCTAGATTTAGTGCATTACCTTGATGTAAATGATTATCGATAAGCGCGGATAATGCATTATTTGCTGATGTGATGGCATGTATATCTCCGGTGAAATGAAGATTGATGTCTTCCATCGGCAATACTTGTGCGAATCCGCCGCCAGTTGCTCCTCCTTTCATTCCCATAACAGGTCCTAGCGATGGTTCACGCATTGCGACGATGACAGACTCATGTAGTTGATTAAATGCGTCAGCAAGTCCTACCGTAACCGTCGACTTTCCTTCACCAGCAGGTGTTGGACTGATGGCTGTAACTAAGACGACTTGGCCTTGAGTGGTTACTGGTGGCAGAGAATGGACGTCAATCTTGGCTTTATAATTTCCGTATAATTCAAGTGCCTTTTGTGGTATTCCTGCTTTATCAGCAATTTCCTGTATCGGTAACATCGTTGCATTCGTAGCAATGGATAAGTCTGTAAACGACATGAATTCTCCAACTTTCCTTTTTCCTTTTATGGAAATATTAATTGATCCTGCTTTTCTTATATCGCAATCATGAACTAACTACAGAGTAAATTCAACTTCGCTTATGATTTAACAACCATCTATTTTTAGTTTTCATAATCTACTCCTTTTCCTATTATGATGTGTTTATAGGAATTCACAGAATGACCTTCCTAATTCTCTATTTGACAATACTAACTTACAAAATTCATAGATTCAAGTGAATTTTTAGTTAAAAGTCGAACGATTTAATTATGTTTAATAAAAATAATTCGTCTTTTTATTTCGCAAGGGACACCCAGCTATCTAGAATTGAATGATATATCTTAACCGAAACAACAAAAATAAGCATTCAAGCGCTTGAAGCGTGTGATAAAAGTGAATTCCGGGTATACCTAAACCAAACCACATTCTATAAATGATTCGAAGGAGGAATATGCATGCCCGATAATAAAAATAAAGACAAACACAATCATGATGATAAAACCATTACTCGTAAGGATAATGAAACAAAAAATGTTAAACTTTCATCAAACGATGTTTCAGAAGAGAAAAATGAAAATACAGAGACTGTGGTGACGCAACCCCGCATTAATACAGAAGGTCTCTAATGATCAATGGACTATCTCAGATGAGTTAGTCTTTTTTTATGAGTTCATATTCAACTAGCATTATTAGGATAAAACAGAAGTCTTTTTTGGGATTTCACTCGAAAATTATTAAGCTCTTGGTGTATAATGCAACAGTGAGCAAGCGTAAAGTATACGGTATGAAATTATCATTATTTAGATAGACACACCGGGAAGAGAGTGAATCGAAATGGGACGTAAGTGGAATAATATTAAAGAAAAGAAAGCTTCAAAAGATTCAAATACAAGTCGAATCTATGCTAAGTTTGGACGCGAAATATATGTAGCTGCAAAACAAGGTGAACCAGATCCAGAGTCTAACCGAGCATTAAAAATTGTTTTAGAACGCGCAAAAACATATAGTGTGCCAAAAGCAATTGTCGATCGTGCCATTGAAAAAGCAAAAGGCGGATCAGAAGAAAGTTATGATGAACTACGTTATGAAGGCTTCGGACCAAATGGCTCAATGGTTATCGTTGATGCGCTGACAAATAACGTCAATCGTACAGCTTCAGATGTACGTGCTGCATTTGGTAAAAACGGTGGAAACATGGGTGTCAGCGGATCTGTGGCTTACATGTTTGATGCAACGGCTGTTATTGGGATTGATGGAAAAACGGCAGATGAAATATTCGAACTTTTAGTCGAAGCGGACGTCGATGTACGTGATGTTTTAGAAGAAGAAGAATCAGTCATTGTTTATGCTGAACCAGATCAGTTCCATGCAGTTCAAGAAGCATTTAAAACCATAGGAATTACAGACTTTACTGTAGCTGAACTGACGATGCTTGCGCAAAACGACATTCCTCTTGATGCGGATGCTCAAATTCAATTCGAGAAAATGATTGATGCATTAGAAGATTTAGAAGATGTTCAACAAGTTTATCATAATGTTGATTTAGGCGAATGAAGAGAAATCCAACACCGTAAATGGTTGTTGGATTTTTTTGTTTTTACATACTAAGAAAAATAAAAGAAACAGTTCTAATCACGAAAAAGCGTTGTCCAGCTCCACAGATCAGTCCGCTCCACTTTTCTTGTGAAAATTGAAAAAGGGACATGCCCGATTGGACATGCCCCTTTGATAGACAAGATAACATATAAAGCTTTGAATGATATTTTTCATCCCGAATATTCGGGGAATAATTTCCTAAGAAAGTGTTCCGTTCTTTCCGTGCCGCGGTCATTTGTCCACTGGTTGTCTTCCTTAAGCAACGTAAACCCTACCTTCTTTTACGTCCTTGCGACCCTTTAGTCGCGCCAGTGTGAATAAGTTTAATCAAAAACATCGAGTAGATGCCAGAATTTCAAATCTTAATTGCTATTTGTTAACTAGATTATTATTACATAAAATCTGGGCTATGTCAATTTGTGGTCACTAATTTTAACATAACATGTGAAGCATCCCTGTAAACCATTACCGCTATTAGCATCTTTACGAAATGCTCTTACTTTACTTTCATTTCTTTTGTTATATTAAAAACTCCGCGAAATCCCTAGGTCCCTCTTTATAAATTACATAAGATAATAATAATCATTGAAGGAAAGGGGGACTTTATCATGGATTATTATGGCGGTTACGGTGGCGGTTACGGCGCTTGTGGGGGTTTTGCACCATGTGGTGGTGGTCAGCACGAGGAATGCTGCCCTCGTAGAGGTAGCACTTTTGCATTAATTGTAGTTCTTTTCATCTTATTGATCATTATCGGAGCAACTTTTAACCATAAGAGATGCTAAGTAAGTAGTTACAAGATATTTACGCACGTATAAGTGATGAATATCTTGAAATTCCCCTAAACATTATCCAAATTGAGTAAAGAGTGCCTTAGACGGCACTCTTTTTTATTGTGATTTTATATCTGAACTATCGCTAACCGCAATATGCTTCCAGGTAGTCATTATGGCGTTCAAGGTTGAACAAAACACTATTTCTGTTGCAAAATTATTGAGAGGTTGTTTTGTGTGTATGTTCTACGAAAGATGGCTCATTGCAAGACACGATGTATGATTATGATTGAAGGTCTAAATCTCATGACATTAAAACACCCACTTCATCTACATAATGAAGTGGGTGTTTGCGTATTAAATGTTAGCTTTTTTTACTTGTTTATAAAATAAAATCCCGCTTGCGAGTAAAAGGACTCCAAATGTAAATGTTTTGATATCCGCAGTTCCTGCATAAATCACCCAGATGGAGTAAGCAGTAGCAAGAGCACCGATAATCCCATCTGTAATTCTACTTCTGACATTTGTATATGTTTCCCCAGTAAAGACAAGCTTTAACTGGAATGCAGAGGAAATGAAATAAGGAACTAAATAAGATAGTGTAGCTACAATAATAATGAAATCAAAAGCTGAAGCAATCGTATTCGAAATCGTGGAGAAAATGAACACTTGTCCAATTAAATTCGTGATTATCAATGAAAGGACAGGAATTCCTTTTTTATTTACTTTTGCGAATGAAGGGAGGAATAACCCTTGTTTAGCTGCTTGATAAGGAATTTCAGCACTTAGCATGACCCAACCGATTGTTGAACCAAATAAACTAATCAATCCAATTGCTGCAAKAATTTCCCCGCCTACTGGTCCCAACACAGTTGAAATAGCATCAATTAGCGGTTTATCAGAAGCAATTAAAGCATCATGGTTTAACATACCTAAAACTAATGTGCTGATACCCATATAAAGGGCAAGTGCGATTAGCAGTCCAATCGTTGTTGCGCGCTTAACGTCAATTGATTTTTTAGCTCGTGAAGCAAAAACAATGGCAGATTCAATGCCAAGAAATGCCCAAAGAGTGGCTACTGCGGCACTATTCACTTGCCCAAACAGACTGACTGAATGTCCTAATTCATCGTATCTTGGTGCTACAAAAGGAAGAATATTTGCTTTTTGGAATGCAAATAAACCAATCACAATAAATAAGATGAAACCAATTACTTTTGTTGCTGTGGCAACGAAATTTATCTTACCAGCATTTTCAAGACCATTTAATATAATAAAATGAACACCCCAAAGAAGGAGTGTACAAACTGTAAAGGTTAATGCATTTCCTACTCTTAATGTGAAAGATCCAATTGTAAACAGTTCAGCCTGATTTACTAATATAGGGAAGAACGTAGTTAAATAACCTGCAAAAGTTGTGATGATGGCGATATTACCAGCAACATTCCCAAACCAATATCCCCAAGTAGACATAAATCCTGACATTGTGGAAGCATTACTACCAGACTTAAATAATTCCTTCGCATAAATTTGAGGACCCCCGGTTAGATTAGGTTTTCTTATTGCCAAATTACCAAACACAAGAGCAATCATTAGTACACCGAAACCTGTGACTAACCAAGCCGATATAACGCCAGCAGGGCTTGCAACTTCGCTTAATGTACGAGGCAGCATAAAAATACCGGAGCCCACCATATTTCCAACTACTAACGCAGTTAATATCCATAAACCAAGTTTTTTATTTGTATTCATCGTATTTTCCTCTCTATCGAAACTCGATTGACTCAAAATAAGAAATTACATGTCTTGTCAAAAAGAGTATAAAAAAAGCACACTCAGAAACGGTGTGCAAAAACCGGATCAGTCAAAAGATAGTTCAACATAGTGACTCACTATGACAGTCCTGCCCCTTTCGGATACAGTCCCAGCTCCCATAACCAGAGTGTTATAGTACTTCGGCAATAAATCCTTTCGTTTGATATCAGCAAGTTCTCTGACTCTCCTTCAAACTATTCATATTTATTGCGACCTCTACCTCATCTTGAGCTGATGAGGAATATATTTATTCAACTGTATTAATATAAATACATTCTTAGAGGATGTCAAACATAATCATTGTCACAAGGGAGAGCTAAAAAGTCTGTATACCCACGATAATTATTTTAAAACTGTTTGACTTTGACGTAACGTGAAGGTGTACGATTAACTTATCGGGAGGTGAAGTATGGAATATACGGTGCAAAAGCTTGGGAAGATGGCAGGTATCAGTACCCGGACGTTGCGTTATTATGATGAAATTGGCATGCTCAAGCCGGCGAGAATCAATTCATCAGGATATCGGATTTATGGTGAGAAAGAAGTTAATTTACTGCAGCAAATCATGTTTTATAAAGAACTTGGAATTAAATTAGAGACGATTAATCAAATTGTGACGTCACCAACTTTTGATGAAGCAAAAGCCTTAGCGGATCACCGTTCGCAACTCCTTGATAAGCGAGCCCAGTTAGATTTATTAATTGCCAATGTCGAAAAAACAATTTCATCGAAGGGAGGGGAAATAGAAATGACAGACAATGAAAAGTTTGAAGGATTTAAACAAAAAATGATTGATCAAAATGAAAAGACTTACGGAAAAGAGATTCGCGAGAAGTATGGTGATGAAACCGTCAATAAATCCAATGCAAAAGTAAAAAACATGACGCAATCACAACACGATGAAGTGAAGCGACTTTCCGAAGAAGTACAGACGACTTTAGCTGAAGCATTTAAAACAGGAGATCCATCAAGCGACCTTGCGCAAAGAGCAGCAGATCTGCATAAACAATGGCTTATGTATTTTTGGAATGAATATAGCAAAGAAGCGCACGAAAATCTTGCACAAATGTACGTAGATGATGAACGATTTACCATGTATTACGATAAAGAAGTTCCAGGTACCGCTGAATTTCTTAAAGATGCTATCCATGTCTACACTGGGTTGCGCAAATAAAAAAACGTGTATCGATGACTAAAACATCGATACACGTTTTTGACGTCTGAAAAATTAAGGGTCACGTCTGAAAAATCGATGTTGACGTCTGACTTTTTTGGCTTGACGTCTGAAAAATAGCATCTCACGTCTGAAATGCATTAAATAGGAAATTTCCCTCTATAAAATCATTTGAAATCGAGACATCCCTGGATATGATTTATCCGTTTGAATAACCCATATGTAGGAAACAATAAGTATCTAGACCTTACAGAGAGGAGAGAATTTATGATAAGAAAGCCGTGGTTAATGACTCAGGAATGGCATGACGTATTATTTCTTCATTGGCCTGTTCCTACAGAATTGCTGAGGAATCACATACCTAAAGAACTGGAACTCGATTTATATAACAACATGGCATGGATCGGTTTTGTGTTTTTTAAGGTAAAAGGGAATCGACCTAGGTTTATCCCTCCTATACCTGGGGTGAGTTCTTTTTTAGAATTAAATATTCGAACGTATGTTACATACAAGGGAAGAAGAGGTATTCATGCCTTTAGTTTAGAAGCCAGTAATTCTTTGATTGTTAAGTTGACGACTCTTGGTAACTTTTTGCCTTACCGATATGCGAATGTGAGATTAAAACGACATAAGAAAATATTCACATATAGTATATCTGAAATGTTTATTACTACATTTGAAGTGGTTTCCAAACCAATTGAAAGTAATCATTTTGAACAATGGCTAACGGAGCGTTATCACTTATGGGCCAAAACGCAACATCATTTATTTAGA
Source organism: Paenisporosarcina sp. P5_A11 (assembly GCF_056400705.1). Classification (NCBI taxonomy): domain Bacteria; kingdom Bacillati; phylum Bacillota; class Bacilli; order Caryophanales; family Caryophanaceae; genus Paenisporosarcina; species Paenisporosarcina sp. P5_A11. The sequence continues at coordinate 89,669 of NZ_JBFUKT010000001.1, read as the reverse complement.
ATAGATACCTATCATTCGCCTTGGGTGTTGCAACATGTAAGCGGAAGAATTCATGATAAATCGAAGTTGTCGTTTTTGCAGAGGGATTTTCAAGAAGATAGTCCAGTCGCTCATTATTCCAAAATGAAAAAAGCGCGATTTTTCGCGCCTGTGAGGGAATATTAAAAGGTTTTTCTTGAACCGTGTTGAGAATTTGGGGAATCGCGAATAGACGACAAGAATGCGCGAATAGACGACAAAAATCCGCGCATAGACACATAAAATCACTATGAAGTTCTAGTCAAGAGGAGTAAGAGCTTTCGTCTGATCCATGTAGATAAAGGCATCATAACGACTTCCGATTTTTGAAGGGACGTAATTGCCATATGCTTCGTATTCGGGATTGTACACCACGCCAATTGCTCTATGGCCAATCCAATTATTAAACAAATGTCGATTTTCTTCATTAAAGATTAACAGTTTATTAATTGCACCTGTATTATGCAGTGCAGCTTCCCAAGAGTCTTTCATGGCTGGAGGCACATCAATTTGTTTATATGCAATTCCCCATTCATCAGCAGCGATGACCGTCCCTCTATTGGTTCCAAATCCCACAGCGTAGACATTTTCCTTTCTATTCTGTTGACGAAGGATTTGCCCAACATTAATCATGCCTGCCGCTTCCATGTCTGTTGCAGATGCGTCTCCAATGTGTGTGTTATGTTCCCAAATGATAATTTTCGCGTCATTACCATGGTAATCCAAGATTTCGTTGATCGCCTCAACCATATGCTCATCCCGAACATTCCAGGACAAATCATCACTTTGAACCATTGCACGATAATATTCTTCAGCATTTTGGACAACCATCGCATTGATTTTAAGATTCAAGTCCAATTCCTGTGGATCTTTGTAGTTTTCTTCGTGAGATCGAATGGAAGTTAAGAGCTTTGAAACCTCATCTACACATGCTTGTGAGAGATTAACGGAGGACATTGCATAGCTTTCAGGATGTCGGTTATATGGTTCAAAACAAGAGAATGCTTTTTTTGCCAGTTCCAACTCCATGCTATCTGGTTTTGTCTTGCTTAAGTATGTAATTACTTCATTAATAGATTCCCACAAACTGTATACATCAATTCCATAGAAACCTACTTTCAGCGACGCTTCTTTTTGTTCATTGTGCACCTTCAACCATGAAACAAATTCAGCAATTTCTTCATTGGCCCACATCCAAGTTGGCCATCGATTGAATGACTTCAACACACCACGGACGTCTTTCTCCTCCTCGGTATAACCTTTTATATATCTATTAATTTGCTGGGTGGAAGGCCAATCTCCTTCCACGGCGATTAGTGTAAATCCTTTTTCCTCAATAAGCCTTTTTGATAGTTCTGCTCTTACCGTATAAAACTCGGAAGTGCCGTGACTAGCTTCACCTAGGAGAACGATCTTTGCGTCACCAATTGCTTCAATAATTGGTTCTAAATCTTCAGTTGTTTCGAAAGATATAGCATGTTTCTTTATGGATTCTTTAAGAGATTTCAATTAAAACACTCCTTTTCAATGTCTGGCTTTAATTACTTTCGCTTTCGTGATGTCTAGCTCCAAGTGCCAGCTCGCACCTCCGCTTCAGAAACTCATGCGAAAACAGGTTTTCGATTCGTTTCTTCCACCGTCGGAGTCGAGCTAGAATGGCACTTTTCACTTTTCGTATAAGTTTGAGTTAAGTGGTGCTTTTTCATTCATTTCAAGTTTACTCTGTTTCGAATAATAAAAAGAATTGATCCAAAGTTTTGACTCTGGACCAATTCTTTATTAATCAATTATTTGAATATGTGTATCTTCAAACCACACATGCATTTGTGCTAGATGGGCTAGTAACTGAGGTCCAGACATTAATTGGCCAAACCAAGGAACTTTAAATGCTGTACCTTTAGATTCAACAAGTTCGTTTAGACGGTTGCGATCAAATAATTCGTGAAGAATGGAATTTTTATCTGTTAGAATTTCTTTCAGCCACAATTGAACCTTGTCTGTGTAGTAAGGGTTATGCGTTTTTGGATATGGGCTCTTTTTTCGGTAAAGGACATCGTCAGGTAATAGACCTTCTAATGCTTTACGCAAAATACCTTTTTCTCGATTTCCAACCATTTTAATTTCCCATGGGATATTCCAAGCATATTCAACGAGTCGATGATCTGCAAATGGTACACGTACTTCTAAGCTAGCCCCCATACTCATGCGATCTTTGCGATCGAGTAGCGTAGTCATGAACCACACGATATTTAAATAAAACATTTCTCTTCGTTTTGCCTCGATAGCTGTCTCTCCATATAGTCGTGGAGTTTCAGAGATGGTCTCTTCATAAGCTTGTCGGGCATATTCTTCGAGTTTAAGTTTTTGGCGCCAATGCTCTTTTAATAACGAGGCACGTTCGGTTGTTGAACGCATCCATGGAAAACCTGTTCCGTTTAAATCATTGGTATTGTGAAACCAAGGGTAACCTCCAAAAATTTCATCCGCACATTCACCAGATAACCCGACTGTGAAATCTTGTTTTATTTCTCGACAAAACCAGAGCAAGGAAGAGTCCACATCCGCCATTCCTGGTAAATCTCGCACATGAACGGCTTCTGTTAAATAATCGATTAGTTGATCCTGTGTAATAATCGAAGAATGATGTATGGTTTGAAAAGCATTGACCACTTTCCCGATCCATGGTCCGTCTGCATTGGGCTGAAAATCATTTGCTTTAAAAAACTTGTCATTGTCTTCGTAGTCGATAGAATACGTATGAAGTGGACCTTTTCCTTCTTGCTTATAACGGTTAGCTGCGATAGCAGTAATGGCACTTGAATCAACTCCACCCGATAAAAACGTACATAAAGGAACGTCTGAAACGAGTTGCCGCTCGACTGCATCTGTTACGAGGAATCGCACTTTCTCAGCCGTCTCATCGAGAGAATCCGTGTGGACTTCACTTTTAACGTTCCAGTAACGCCAAATTCGAAGACCTAGCCGTGATACAGACATTGCATGAGCAGGGCGTAATTCATTGACTCCGTGGAATACCCCTGAACCTGGCTTTCTAGATGGACCAACGGCTAATACTTCAGCCAATCCTTCCCTAGACAATTGTGATTTTATATCAGGGTGCGCAAGTAACGCTTTTATTTCTGAACCGAAAATTAAGCCACCATTATTTTCACTATAGAATAACGGTTTTACTCCTAGCCGGTCGCGCGCAATAAAAACTTTTTGTTCTTTATCATCCCAAATGGCAAAGGCGAAAATCCCATTAAAATACTCCACGCACTGCTCTTTCCATTCAATATAAGAAGTCAGTAATACTTCTGTATCGGAGTGTCCAGAAAAGGTATAGCCTCTTTGCAATAACTCTTTCCGAAGATCTTCCGTATTATATAATTCGCCGTTGTAACAAAGGGTATAGCGATTGTCTTGATGTATTTTTGTCATTGGCTGTTTACCACCGATAGGATCAACAACTGTTAATCGTCGATGACCAAAAAGCACATGTCTTTCTATCCACACATTGTCATCATCAGGACCTCGCTTAGACAGTGTCTTCGTCATTTTTTCAACGACTAGTACTTGCGTTTGTAAGTCGCGATTGAAATGAACCCATCCTGTAATACCACACATTAATCATCATCCCTTCTTGCTTAAAACATCATCAAGTTGCATCTTTCTAGCCTATGCAAAAAAATTAATATTGCTCATACGGTAGGAGTTCATCACAAGGAAGTCGAATCAATTGTACATAGAGAATGATGTTATTAAGGAGGAGTAAGCATGAAAACTTTGTTTACCTATAACTGGATGGTAAGAGAAGACTGGTATAAGTGGTGTGAAGATGTACCGTTGGAAGAACTTCTTAAGGTTAGGACGGGAGGAGTTGGTGGGATTTTACATACGCTATTTCATATTATTGATGTGGAGTGGAGTTGGATTCGTGTTTTAAAAGGTAAACCCGATTTTCAGGAGAGTTTTGATGGATATAAGAGTTTAGAGAAGGTGAAAGAATTAGATGAACTCTTTAAAAAAGAAGTCCAGGAGTTTGTAGGTTCTTGGGAAAGTGGATTGGAAAATAAGCTTTTGCAAGAAACTAGACAAGATGGAAGCATTGAAACACTCACGTGGGGAGAAGTGATGAGGCATACCATTGCTCACGAAATTCATCATGTAGGACAGTTATCCGTTTGGTCTAGGGAAATAGGGAAACAACCCGTATCTGCGAATTTGATTGGTAAAGGCCTCACAACTTTAGAAGAACTAAAAAAGTAGCTCTCTCTCATAAGGTGAGGCTATTCCTGGTTCTATTAAATTCATATGCGGGTACGGATAAATATAAAAGGCACGGCTACTTGGATATCCAAGTAACGTGCCTTAAGCTTGATTAACAACAGCTACTTTTCCCAAGGATAGTAGAACTACAAACACCCGTTTCAGGTAAATCTAATTCTACTCGCGTGGCAGCTTCTTGATCACCAGTTAAATGGGCGACGATTGATCGGACTTGTTCATAGCCTGTTGCCATTAAAAAGGTAGGTGCACGTCCATAACTCTTCATACCCACTACATAAAAGTTTTTTTCTGGTTGGCGAAGTTCAGCTTCCCCGTGAGGTCGCACAGTGCCACAGCTGTGAATGTTAGGATCGATGAGTGGTGCTAAAGCAGAAACGCTTTCTGTTGTGGAATCTATTTCCAGACGAATTTCGCGTAAAAAACTGAAATCAGGACGAGACCCTGTATTAGCAATAATTTGATCGATATTTTGTATTGATGAATCTTTCTGCTTTGAAGAACCTTGAATGGTTAAAGTGCCATCCTCTTCGATTACTTGATGTATGAGGAAAGGGGTATGGACGTTGATTTTTCCGCTATCAACTAATTGGTGAATCCGCGATCCAAGTTGACCTCTAGCTGGGAGTGCATCCAAGGCTTCACCGCCATATACTTCATCTACTCGGTTTTTACGAAGAATCCAGACGATTTCGGTTCCTTCCAGGTTGGCTAATTCCAAAATAGTATTGATTGCAGAATGACCACCGCCAACTACTGCCACGCGTTTATGTTCAAATGTAGAACGATCCTTTCCTTTAACGTCAGGGATGCCGTACGTTATCCGAGATGAAAGTGATCTTTCTTGTTGTGTCCATACATTATCCGCATTCACAGGATTAGGTTGGCCCCGAGTTCCGGTTGCATCTATCACTGCCTTTGCTTGAATACGCTCGGTGTGACCATCTCTTTCTACATATATGATAAATGATTGTTCACCACGTTCAGCATTTTTCATTTTATCTAACCCTTGTTTACTAATTGCCACTACTTTCGAATTCATCTGGATGTAGGGTTTAATTTCAGGCAAATTGGCTAATGGCATTAAGTAATCTTCCACTAGCTCTTTTCCAAAAGGTAATCGTTTCATGACTGGAGCTTTCCAGCCACTGTTCTCTAAAAGCTTTACTGCTACTTTATCTACATTATAATTCCATGATGAGAATAAACGAACGTGACTCCATTGTAAAATATTAAAACCTACGGAATGGCCAGATTCGAAAATGACGAACCTTTCATTTTTAGCTGATAAATGTGCAGCCGCTGCCAATCCAATGGGGCCTGCTCCAATAATTGCGATTGGCAATGTAGAAATAGATGGTTCACAACAATTCGTTAAAATGTTAAAACCCATTTTATTTGCGTTCATTGGACTTCCTCATTTCTTTTAGTTGTAAAATGCAAGTATGCGGTGATAGGGAATGCAAGATTTTTCTTGCTTATAGATATGGAGTACAGCACACACTTGATTTCGCCATAGCGCTATTTAATAATTTAATGGAACGTAACACGGTCTCTTGTTCAAATTCATTCATATGGGAAAATATTTCATCTAAATATGCATTCATTGATGTTTCAATTGATTGCGCTAATTTTTGTCCTTCTGCGGTTAAAGATAAGTTGAAAAAGCGTTTATCATCTAAAGAAGGGGACTTAGAAACTAACTGCATTTTTATTAAGGTTTGTATTTGGCGGCTAAAAGTCGTAACGTCAATTGCTAAAGTATCTGCAATTTGTTGCATCGTAGGGCTGTGTTGTTTTTCAATTTCATATAATATATGGCTATGCACAKTTGAAATTTCTATCCCTTCAGCAGTACAACAGTTTTTATTCAAAAGACCGAAGCGGCGAGTTAAAGTTTGAAAAAGCTCACGTTTGTTTTCCATGTTTCACCTCTTTAAACTAGTTATACGCTTGTTGATTGCAAAATGCAACTACTTTGATAAAAATATTTATAAAGAACGGAGCTTGAACATGGTAATGAATATTCGTCACATGACACCTTCAGATTGGCCACAAGTGAAAGACATTTACGAAGAAGGTATTAAATCAAAAAATGCTACATTTGAAACACAAGCACCTACATATGAGAAATGGATGGAAGCTGCTCATCCACAATGTCATTTGGTTGCAGAAGAAGATAGAAAAGTGTTGGCGTGGGCAAAAGTACTCTTTACATCTGTACGTCCTGTCTATGCAGGTGTGGGGGAAGTCAGTATTTATGTGCACCCATGTGCAAAGGGAAAAGGTGTCGGTGGAAAACTGCTTCATGAGCTCATTGCCGAATCTGAGCAACAAGGATTTTGGACATTAAAGGCAGTTATTTTTCCTGAAAATGAAGCAAGTATCAACCTTCATAAGAAATGTGGCTTTCGAGTTGTTGGAACGCATGAAAGAATGGGGAAAATGGACGGGATTTGGCGAGACAATATTGTAATGGAAAGAAGAAGTACCAACGTAGGAATAAACTAAGTCTTAGTATTCGAGTGTAGGTAAGCTTGAACGAATGTCACACAAGTAATTGCAAATAACTTGTATGACATACATGTTCAACTTTTCATTTGTTATTTGCTTGACGACGTGCAGTAACCGATTGACCACCGATCCCCCAGTTGTCAGTTTCGACTTCATCTATTACGACAACGGTTGTTTCGGGATTTTTATTTAATACATCTACGAGCAACTGCGTGACGCCATGAATAATTTCCGCTTTTTTCTCAGGCGTCACATTTTCATTTGTGATTTTAATATTCACGTATGGCATTTCAATCACTCCTCGTTATTTCTCCAACCACTCAAGAAATTCCAATCGGTTACCAAAGGGATCGTTCACATAAAAACGTTTAGCTCCCGGTAATCTATTATCCTCTTGAATTGATACGCCTTGTTCAATTATATGGGAGGCAAGTGCATCGATATCGGATACTTCGAAAGCTGGATGAGCTTTTTTAGCCGGAAGGAAGGGTTCTTCAATTCCTACATGAATATGAATATGTCCATTTGAAAACCATACACCACCATTTTTCTTTAGTTCATGTGGTTTTTCAACTTCGTCCAAAGAAAGGACACCTTGAAAAAATGAACGAGCTTCGTCTTCACTACCAATTGGTGCAGCTAGTTGAATATGATCAATTCGTTTAATTAACATCATTGGGATTTCCCCTTTCTTGATTAACTAATGGGAATAAAAATAGAGCACCGATAAATACAAGAAGAGCTGCGCCTAGAAGTGCCCATGTATAACTTTCTGTCTCTGCAGTTAAAACTCCTGCAAGTGAAGGTCCAATCATTTGCCCTAGAGCATAAATGGTAGTCATAATTGCGATGACCTGTGCACTTCCATGTGGATTTTTGTTACGTGCATATGCTGTTGCAAGTGTGGTAACCCCCATAAAGGTAGCTCCAAACAAAATAGCACTTACATAAAAACTTACAGAAGAAGGAGATATGGCTGGTAAGGCTATGCCAACTGCTTGAATCACTAATAAAATCATTAATGACAACATATAGCCGTATTTACTACCGAAATATGCCCAAATGACACATGAAGGGATGGCTGTTAACCCTACTAATACCCAAACACTCGTGGCATTTCCGCTAAAAGCAGGTGTCTGTTCAGCGATTGCTACTATGAATGTTCCTGTGACGATATAACCTAACCCCTCTAGTCCATATGATGCCAGTAACCAGGGAAACCATTTGGGAGTCTTGGTCGGCTGTACATGTTTTGGTGATGGTGTTATGGGAAGTGCTGTATTATCTTCTTTAACAGTGAGAAATACGATGATACTTAATAATCCTGCCAAGCAAGCAAGGCCAATCCAAGCACCTTCATAGTGAAAGTTCTCTATTAATAACGGAACAAGTAATCCGGATATGAAAATCCCAAGACCAACCCCACCATACATAACCCCAACCCAACCAAGTTTTCGTTGCTTTGCCAGTTGATCAAGAATTAAACTCGAAGCTAAGACGAAAACGAATGCACTGGTAATACCAGACAAAAACCGCCAAAGCATCCATGAAGTATGACTATATGTAAGACCCATCAATAACGTTAATAAAATACTAATGATTATACTAAAGCGTAAACAAATAGCACGATTCCTTTTTAAAGGAACAATACTTGCGATAATGGCACCGACCAAATAACCTGCATAATTACTAGAGGCTAAGAAACCGGCAAAGCGGGTTGTAAATCCTGCTTCTTGCTGCATAAAAGGTAAGATAGGCGTGTAAGCAAAACGCCCAATACTCATGGCGATAAAAAGCGCGAAAACGCCACCGGTGACGAGTGTATATGGATTTCTTAACAAGGCGGTACCCCCTTCAATTCTCTTTCTTCATCATACGCCTTTGACTCGAAATTTGAAATTAAGGTTTGATTTTCGTGATAAAGGTAATAGATAAGAAAGCGAAAAGAACATTGGAGGAACAACAAATGAATGAGAAACAATTATTACAATTAAAAGACCAACTAACTCAAGAATTAAAAGATGTAAAGAGCCGTCTTCATGATGAAAGCCATTTGGAAACTACTGAGTTATCTAATTATGATAACCATCCTGCTGATAATGCTACCGATTTAACGGATCAAAATACAGAAATGGCCATTGAAAATCATAAAGAAGAAGAAGTAGAACAAATAGAAGATGCCTTACAAGCGATGGAAAATGGAACTTACGGTGTTTGTACAGTCTGCGGAGAAGATATTCCGTTTGAACGATTAGAAGCTTTGCCTTTTGCACAAACATGTATTGACCACGCCAATCCTGATGTGGACTCGGAAAGTAGACCCTCTGAAGAAGCACTACTTGGCTCTACTACTGACCATCCACTAAAGAATGAAGGAGGAGTTCGGGATTACAATAATAGTTTTGAAGAAGTAGAGGATTTTGGTTCATCTGACTCTCCCCAAGATGCAACTAAAGGGAATCAAAAAAACTTTTATAAAAAATAAGAAAATGCAAAAGGAGATTCCATGGGAGTCTCCTTTTTTTGAATTTAATTTTCAAATCCCACAAATTTAATGTGAATGGTAAATTTTTTACCTTATAATCTAAATAACTACTAATGATAAGGAACGAGTAATTTGGGAGGAATTCTACATGAGACTAGTAGAGCCATCACTTGAGTGGAAAGAACAACATGAGAATTATACGGAGGAGTGGGGTCTTGAGAGAATGGTCCCGAGTAGCATGGATTTATCTGGATTTCGTAGTTATGAAGAGTATTTAAAGGCATTAGACATGCGGGTACAAGGTAAAGGTCAATGGGTACCAAGTTCTCATTACTTTCTAGTAAATAATTTTAATCAAATAGTGGGTATGATTGATATTCGTCACGAACTCAATGAGTATTTAAGAACGATAGGCGGCCATATTGGATATAGTATCAGACCGTCTGAACGTAAAAAAGGTTATGCAAGTTATTTATTAAAAGAAGCTCTTTTCATATGCAAAGAGCTCAATATAAAACAAGTTTTAATTACATGTAACGAGGATAATATCGGTTCTGCTAAAGTCATTCTAAATAACKGGGGTATAGAAGTGGATTTATTTATTACGGAAGAAGGACTAATGAAGAGAAGATTTTGGATATCTTTAAATTAACTTCAAATATATTTTAGTAGCTAATTCTTTTATATAAATATTACTTTTAACCCAATACAATAAGCCTGTTACATAGTTATAAATACCTTGATAATGATATAATATTATTAAAAAGTCTATTTATTATTAATATTACCAATTTAAAAAGAAAAAATTCATCAGAAATCATTCTAAAAATGGTAAAAATATGTTTTCAATCTAGAGTTAATCAGTTACAATGATAATTACAAGAAAATTCGGATTAGTCAATTATTTAATTGCGATAATAATCGGTTTTATACGATTTTTTGAGATCCTTCACATGTTTGTCCAGTTCGATAGAATGGAGCGGATTTATGAATCAAGTGTTAGAATCTATGGAATCAAAAGAAATTGTTAATAGTGAAGCTATGTATAGACAAATAATTGAATATTCTGTCGAAACGATTATCATTCATTTAGATCACAAGATTCTCTATATTAACCAAGCAGGCGCAGACTTTTTAAAGGGGAAAAAAGACGAAATAATAGGCGGTAACGTTTTATCTATTTTTAATGTGGAAGAGAAAGCCATGATTCGTGAAAGAATTAAACAAGGAATGGATGGAAAAAAAGGAGCCACTCAATTAATTGAACAAAGCATTATACGGTTCGACGGCAGTCAGGTAGATATCGAACTATATTGTCACCCTGTTCAATATGGGAATAAAAAAGCCATTCAATCCGTTTTGCGAGATATTACGGTTCGGAAAGAAACAGAAAAAATGTTACAAGATCGTCAAAAGTTAGCATCTATCGGACAAATTGCTGCAGGGATTGCACATGAAGTGAAAAACCCACTTACTTCAGTAAAAGGATTTTTGCAATTATTAAAGGAAAGCAATTCACATCCTTATTTATCTACAATGGAAAATGAATTAGAAAAAGCAATTGATACATTGCAAAACTTGCTTCAAGTATCTAAACCAAATCTTCATGAAGAACCAATTATTCAAATTGATCTATGTAAAGAACTGAACTCTCTCATGTTATTATTTCAGGAAAAGTTATACAACATAGAAATAAAAATGGATGTTCGAGACTGTGATAAACATATCTTTGGGAAAAAGAATTTATATTTAAAAGCGTTTTTTAATTTAATGAAAAATGCTATTGAAGCAATGCCGTTCAAAGGGACACTACGGATTGAACATTATTTTCAAGATGACTATGTTCATGTGAAAATTAGCGATACAGGAGTTGGTATTCCTAAAGAGAAAATGAATTTACTTGGAACTCCGTTTTTTTCAAGTAAAACTGATGGAACTGGATTAGGCTTAACTCAAGTTTTCACCACTATTAATAATCATAACGGACAAATTGCTGTTAACAGTGTAGTGAATCAAGGTACAACCTTCCATTTGAAATTACCTCAAAATCCTGGTGGTATGTAAGAAGCAAGTTTTGGTATATTTGTAAATTTACAAAAAGTGTGGATAAACTCGAAGAATAGATAAATCGTAAACTCCATTTTGTGGAAGCATATCAGTATTTGCTATTCCTGATGAAGAAGTAATTTATTGATAAAAAGAGGCCGTTCACTTAGTTTGGGCATAATACAAATCTGTTTCCTTCGTGTAGGGACAGATTCACGTTAATACCAGTCCAACGGCCGTTCTAATGCTAGAGCGGTTTTTTCTTTATGTAAAATCTTACTTCGTATTGAAAGGAGCCAAATTATGAATCAAATGATAGAGTCAGTTCAATCCAAAGACATGCTTCAAAATCAAAAGATGTATAGTCAGATATTGGAATACTCTGTTGAGACGGTTTTTATTCATGTGGATCATAAAATTTTATATATTAATCAAGCGGGTTCGAATTTTCTAAAAGGATCAAAAAAAGACATCATTGGTGCAAATCTATTAAGTATTATTCAAGACGAGTTTAAATCAATAATAGTTGAACGCATTCAAAAAGCAATGTTAGCTACAGGTCCAATTGAGGTGATCGAACAAACAATTACACGATTGGATGGGACATTTGTGGATGTGGAATTTTATTGTCATCCTGTTGAGTTTGGGGGCCGAAAAGTCATTCAAACGGGCCTAAGAGATATTACCAAACGTAAAGATGCTGAAAAACAGTTAATTGAACGAGAAAAATTAGCATCTATTGGACAAATGGCAGTTGGGATCGCACATGAAGTCAAGAACCCATTGACTTCTGTAAAGGGATTTTTACAACTAATAAAAGAGACTAATCCTCATCCGTATTTACAAGCAATGGAATCAGAACTCGAAAAGGCGATTGATACACTCCAAAATTTGTTACAGGTTTCAAAACCAAATCTGTACTCAGAGCCAATAACTAAAATTGACTTGTGCAAAGAACTGACATCCCTTATCTTTTTATTTCAAGATAAGATGTATAACACTGAAATTGAAATGGATTTACGTAATTCAGATCAAATGATAATCGGGAAGAAAAATTTATTTTTAAAAGCATTTTTTAATTTAATAAAGAATGCACTAGAAGCTATGCCTGAAAAAGGGAAGATTAGAATCGAACATTATTTTCAGGGTGACTGTATTTACGTGAAGATTATGGATAATGGTGTTGGAATTCCAAAAGATAAAATATGTTTTTTAGGCACTCCTTTCTATTCAAGTAAAGGTGAAGGTACGGGTCTAGGTCTCGCTCAAGTATTTTCGACCATACATGAGTATGGTGGAACGATACAAGTTCAAAGTGAGCTCGGAATTGGGACAACTTTTATTGTTCGATTACCGCTGTAGCCTGATGGTAGTTATGTAGTATTCTTTTACCAAACTGGATAAGTAAGAATGCCCATTCAGATTGCATGAAAAGGGCATTTTTTGATTTACGGAATAACACCTTACAACAGCGATAAAAAAAGCACTAATCTTTGAAAGACTAGTGCAGAAGAGTTATAAGGCTTTTAACATACCGCCATCAATGATTAGTGATTGCCCAGTCATATACGTATTTGCAGGAGAAGCCAAAAATACGACTGCTTTGGCAAACTCTTCTGGTTCCCCATAGCGTCCAATTGGAATAAGATTCTTGTTAGTTTTTATGACGTCTTCAATAGAGGTACCTTGTCGATCTGCTGTCAATTGATCGAGTTCGGCTACACGGTCTGTTGCTATACGACCAGGACCAATCGTATTCACTAAGATATTATGCTTGCCATATTCGCGTGCTAAGCTCTTCGTCAGTCCCACCATTCCGGATCTAAACGTATTAGAAAGAATTAATCCATCAATTACTTCTTTCGTTGAAGAAGAAGAGATATTAATAATTCGACCAAAATCGTTTGCTTGCATGTATGGTAATACAGAACGAGTCGTCCGGATATAACTTAGTAAATTTTTCTCAAAAGCAGTCATCCAGTCTTCATCTGCTAAGTCTTTAAATCCACCTGCAGTTGGTCCTCCTGTATTATTAATTAATACATCCACACCACCAAACTCTTCAATTACCCATTTAAAAAGAGCGTTCAATTCTTGGGCAGAAGACATGTCACAAGTTTTATAATGGACATTCGGGTTATTTGTCAGGTCCTTAATTTCCTCAACTGTCAGAGCAAGTGTTTCTTCAGTACGACTGGATAAAAGGACGGTAGCTCCTTCTTTTGCAAACTCAAGAGCTGTAGCTTTTCCTAGCCCTTTACTTGATGCAGTTACTAAAACGATTTTATCTGTTAGATGTAAATCCATTGAATCCCTCCTAATAAACTTAATTAACTTCAATATTCCCTGCTAATTCAATTTCAACATTACCTTTGAGTGCCCGGCTAATCATGCATGAGCTTTCTGCTTTTCTTGCTAGTTTTTGTGCTAATGCCAAATCCTTTTCCGATTGTAAGATAAGGTGAGGACGATGAATGATTTTTTTGTAGGTGATAATGCCATTACTAATATCAACAATTCCTTCTGACGTCATCGTTAAACTGTTCTTATTAATTTTGCTACGTTCTAGCATCGCTGCGAGCGTAATAATATAACAGGTTGCGGCGGCGCCAAGTAACATTTCATCCGGATTCGTTCCAATACCAGGTCCATCCATTTCCGGAGGGATAGAAATCTTAGTATGTAAGTTTGCGGTTACAATAGTTCCTACATCATTACGAAGGCCTGGCCAATTTGCGGTTAAATGAAAAGAATGAAGTGCCATCTAACTCCTCCTTGTATGTCTATATTCTAGTGTAATTGATTATGCGAAATAATATTGTAATGAAGATTCAGAATTTGAAACTTTCTGGCAAGATTTTCAGTAAAGTAAATATAGAAACTCTATAGAACAGATATGAAAAGGGGATGTGAAAAAATGTTTTTTATTAAAGGGATCGTTTTCATACTGATTATAGTGATGATTTTTGTAGTGGGTGAAAAGGTGTTACGCAAAAAATTCAATATTGGTAAACGAGATAAGAATCGACCTCGCTATGTAAATAAGGTTCAAATGTGGGGAGAGACTATATTAATCATTGCATATATAGCAAGTATGTTCTTTGTCGCCAATGAATTATCAGAAACACGATGGATAGGCTTAGGCGTTGCTTTCTTATTCTTGATTATTGAGTTATTTCGAGCTTTAATCGAATGGATATATCAGAAGGAACAGCGTGAATATATTATTCATCTATATGCTTCTCTTATTATTATTATTATATTTGTGCTAATAGCGGCATTTACGAATTGGCTTGATTTATTGATAGGATTTTAAAAATTGTTAGTTTATCTCATAATTATGCGTTGGTTAGTAGAGGTGGTACACTAAGTTTACATAGTATTGGTGTAAAGGGATGTGTAAACACATGAATGAACGCACGTTAGATTTGAAAGGTAAAATCTTCAAAAACTTCGATGAAGCAGCTGAAAGTATTTTACACTTGATGAGTGAAATCGTCGAAATGAATACGTTATTCATTGCTAAAAACGATAAGAATACCAATCGTATTGTTAAAGCTGTGAATACAAAGAATGCTCTTGTTAATGAAGGTGAAGAATTACCGTTTAAAGAGACATTTTGTAAATTGAGTGTAGACCATGGCCGAGAAATATTAGTAATTGAAGATATAAATCAGTTCGAACAATCTCAATCTCTTCAAGTAACAGCAAATTTAGGAGGAGGATCGTTCATTGGTATTCCTATTTATTATGAAAATGGTGATAACTACGGAACGATTTGCGGGTTAGATACGAAAAACATAACGTTTTCTCCCCAGCATATAGAAATATTTGAAACGATGTCTTCTATACTTACATATGTACTAGAACTGGATAAAGCGAATCAACATATTCATACATTAACTGCACCATTGGTACCAATAACGAAGGGTGTGGCAATTTTACCGATTATCGGCGATGTGTCTGCAAAGCGTGCAGAAAGTATAATTCAGATTGCTTTAGCGAAGAGTCAAGATTACGATTTAGACTATTTAATTGTTGATTTATCTGGAGTTACTCAAATTAATGCTACAGTGAGTGGAGCTCTTCTAAAACTTGTAAAGATATTAGAAGTTATTGGAGTTAAGCCGATTTTGACAGGCTTCCAACCTCATATGGCCATGAATGCTCTACAAGTACATGCCGATTTAAAAGACATCACCATAGAGTCTAACTTAGAGAGGGCACTCCATGTAATTGGTTTTGTGTTAGTACGTGAATAATGAAAGTAGTAGAAACACCTTTCACATATGAAGGGTGTTTTTTTGTTTTCCTTCTCTCATGATTTATCGAAGTGTCACTATCAATTTAGTAAGAAGTGTATATTATTATCGTAAATTGGCTATTAATATATATATTACATGTGTGACAGATAGTCGACTTCTGTAATGTAATTGATAACACTTACACACGACTGTGCAATAGGTCTGACATCTGCAGGTGTTATGATGATGGTCGTTAGTGAAAAGGAGGAAATTCATATTATGAAAAAGAAGATCGTTGCACTAACTGCAATTGCAGTACTATCAGTAGGGGTGGCAGGTCAAGCATCTGCATCTAACGTTCATACGGTAGAATCAGGAGACACATTATGGTCTATATCACAAGATAATAATGTTAGTGTTGATGAATTATATGCATGGAACGACCTAGATTCTTCTCTTATATATCCATCTCAAGATCTTAAAGTGGAAGACAAAGTAGCAACATATGTTGTTGTGAAAGGTGATTCACTTTATAAAATTGCAACTAAACACAACATTTCAGTGAATGATTTAATGAAGTGGAACAATATTTCCAGTGATTTAATTTTCCCAGGTGAGAAATTTGTATTGCAAGATACAGGTGGTGCTACTTCAACCAATAAAACGGTTCAAAAAGCAACTGCTCCTGTTTCGGCACCAACCTCTGCACCAGCTGAAAAAGCAGCTTCTGCTCCAGTAGTAGCTAAAGCTCCTTCTTCAAATAAAGGTACAGAAATGACAGTTACCGCAACAGCTTACACCGCATATTGCCCAGGTTGCTCAGGTACAACGGCAACAGGAATTGACTTACGTTCAAATCCGAATCAAAAAGTAATTGCAGTTGATCCATCAGTGATTCCACTTGGATCACGCGTATGGGTTGAAGGTTATGGTGAAGCAATCGCCGGAGATACTGGCGGAGCCATTAAAGGTAAAATTATAGATTTATTCATGGAAAATAAGCAAGACGCTTTAAACTGGGGTCGTAAAACAGTTACAATCAAAATTTTAGATTAATACATTGTAAAAAGAGGAGCAACCGGCTCCTCTTTTTTTATTGTATTTAGTATGTGTGGAATCTAGAAAAGTATGTAAAAAAAAGATTGAGCAGATGGCTCAATCTTTTTTTTCTTATAGAGGACATGTTGAACATGGCTTAACAGCACCAGTTGTTTGATAAGAAAGACAACATGTTTTTCGTAAATCATTTTGTTCGCTCTGATAAATAGCTAAAGGATGTTGTTTTTTAACACCAAATTCACTTGCAGGAGTGTTGATTAACTGTTGAAATGTACTGGTATCTTGAAGTTTAGTTATGAAAATCCACTTCATATAAGTAAATATATTTTCAAACAGTACAACATGGGAGATACCTTTCTCTCGAGCAAGCAATTCAACTAGAGGCACCAGTGATTTTGTATACAAATCTTTTGTTATCCAGTCAACTGTGTTCTGATAAACTCCTTCGGTCTTGACGGGAAACGAATAGATAGGTAACCAACTAGCCTTTGTTGATTCTTCAGCAACAGTCATAAACCTACAATCAATGGGATTAATTAATACTTCGTGTTTAATACGAGCATAAATCGTAAGAGCCGCACCGTATCCAAGTCGTTTGGCTGTCATCGAAGCTGCATGTGCTCTTGTAGGACTGCCAAAATCGCTCATTAATCTAGCTAAATGTTGGTTAAGGACGGTTTCTTCAAATAAATCTTTTATTGTTAAAGAGTGAAGAATTGGTTGATCTACATGCCAACGGAAATTTGCCTCCATGTCCTTCGTCAAAACACTATGCATTGGTACCACCTTTTTTCCGCTCTGTCATTAATAAGAAAATGAAATACGGTGCTCCAACAGCGGCAGTCCATACCCCTGCAGGGACTTCAACTGGAGCAAATGCAACTCGTGCAATCCAGTCGGCAATAAGTACGAGAAGGGCGCCAATTCCTGCTGAAAATAACACCATTGATTGGAACTTCGGTCCTACAATTCTTCTGGCAATATGAGGTGCGAGCAATCCAACAAATCCGATTCCTCCCGCAAAGGCAACAGCCACTCCGGTTAAACCAGTACTTAATAAAAGTAGAAGAACCCGATTTTGTATAACCCGAGAACCAACTCCCGTTGCAATATCGTCACCAAGTTCAAGAATGTTCATTTGCCTACGCATCAAGAGAGAAATCACGATTAATAGAAGAACCCATGGCATAATTATATAAATTTGAGACCAATTCGCTCCATAGATGCTTCCTGTCGTCCAAATTGTAGCTTGGCTTGCTTGATAAATAGGTCCCATTAGTATCCATACGGTCGTACCTGCGTGCATAAATGCTGCAACCGCGATACCAATTAATAAAAGCCGGAATGGAGCAATACCATTTTTCCATGACAATAAAAAGACGATAAGTGCCGTAATTGTAGCTCCTACAAAAGCGAACAACGGTAACCACTGAATGCTCACAGTCAGAGAATTATTTTCATCTGAGAATAATGTTAAAAACAACACAACAGCAAATGATGCACCAGCAGTGACACCTATTAAGTCAGGAGATGCAAGAGGATTTTTCGTAATACCTTGTAATATTGCTCCTGATACGGCTAGTGCCATTCCAACAAAGAGAGCCATTATGATACGAGGTAATCTAAAGTCGACTAAAATAGTTCGGTCAAATTCGTCTCCGAAACCAAATAATGCAGCGATTACTTTAGCTGGAGATAAAGGAAATTCTCCAGAACCAGCTGACAAAAGCATGACCGTAACAACTGCAAGAAAAACAAGGACTGTGGCATAAAAGGGATGGCGTGTAAAATCAAGTCTATTGAAAATTTTCATTGTTATATTCCCAACTTTCTACGTGCCACAAAAATAAAGAAAGGCACCCCAATAAGAGCGGTCATAACGCCTACAGGTAATTCTTGAGGCATTAATACATAGCGGCTGCCAATGTCTGCAAGCAGTAAGAGTGTGGCACCACCTATTGCTGAATAAGGTAGAATCCAGCGATGATCGAGTCCTACCAATGAACGGATTAAATGGGGAATAATGATGCCGACGAATCCGATAGGTCCAGCAACAGCTACAGCAGAACCTGCCAAAACTACTGCGCAAACTCCGAAGAAAAACTTAATCCATACGGTTCTTTGACCTAGACCAACAGCCACATCATCACCAATACTTAATACATTAAGTTCTTTAGCACGTAAGAAAGAAAGCATAAGGGCCCCAATCATATAAGGTAAAGCGGTAACCAGTAAATCGAGAGGTCGATTAGCTACTGAACCAGCTAACCAGAATAAAACTTGATCTAGGGCAGTTTCATTTAAAACAAGCAGTCCTTGCGTAAACGACGCAAATAACGCAGTAATAGCTGAACCTGCCAAAGTTAATTTAAGTGGTGTTAGTCCTTCGCGACCAGTACTGCTTAAGATAAATACAAGTAAAAAAGCAAATGAGGCTCCTGCAAAACTAAGCCACATATAAGATTGTAAACTTTGAACAGATAAAAAAACGACGCCCACAACAACAAAGAAACTAGCTCCGGCATTTACACCGAGGATACTAGGTGAAGAAAGTGGGTTTCTAGTGATGGACTGCATAATGGCACCGGAAACACCCAGACATGCGCCTACGAAGCATGCAATTAGTGCACGAGGAAACCTAACATCACGAATAATAAGGTGTTCATTTGAAGTAGTTGGATGAAAAAAAGCTAAGTATGCATCGTGCCAGGTTGTATTGGTATAGCCGTAAACCAAACTAGCACTCATAAGAAAAAGAATGGAAATAATGCCAATCGCAATTCCCCATCCGCGGGTAGTATTTGTATGTAACATATAAGACCTCTGAATTATTTATTTTATATAAAGCTTGTTGACAAATAAAATCGTAGCATATAAAGTACTAATTGTAAATGAAATTCATTCTCAATTGGATGATAAAAAGGGGAAAACAAAATGAAAAAATTAGTTCTTTTATTAATAGCTTTCATGCTCGTTTTAGCAGCATGTGGAAAAACAGAAGAAAAGTCTACGAAAAATACTGAAGATAAAGCATCAGAGGAAAGCTACACAGTAACACATGCAATGGGAGAAACAACGATTAAAGGGGAGCCAAAGCGAATTGTTGTTTTGACAAATGAAGGAGTAGAGGCGCTACTTGCAATGGGTGTTACACCTGTTGGAGCAGTTGAGGCATTTACTGGTGACACATGGTATGCACATACGGCTGAACAGTTAAAAGACACGAAGTCAGTTGGTACCGAATCGGAGCCTTCTTTAGAGGCGATTRCTGCATTGAAACCTGATTTAATCATTGGGAACAAAATGCGCCAAGAAAAAGTCTATGATCAATTGAACAAAATCGCACCAACAGTATTCGCTGAAACATTACGTGGCGACTGGCAAGAAAACTTTAAACTGTATTCAAAAGCAATTAATAAAGAAGAAGTTGGGCAAGAAAAGTTAGATGCTTACAATAAACACGTTGAAGATTTGAAAGCAAAACTAGGAGATCAAACACAGCAAAAAGTGTCAATGGTCCGTTTTATGGCTGGGGATGTTCGTATTTACCATAAAGACACATTCTCAGGTGTGATTTTAGAGCAACTTGGTTTTGCTCGCCCTGCAGAACAAGACATAAATGATTTCGCAGAAAAAGGTCTCACAAAAGAACGTATTCCAGCAATGGACGGAGACATTATGTTCTACTTCACTTATGAAACTGGTGATAAAGAAGCATCGAAATTAGAAGAAGAGTGGATTAACGATCCATTATTCCAAAACCTTGAAGTGGCAAAAGCGAAAAAAGTATTTAAAGTAGATGACACGATTTGGAATACAGCTGGTGGATATTTAGCTGCAGAATTGATGTTAGATGAATTGGAAACTTACTTCAAATAAGAAATTATCGTACGTTTAATTTTCCTAGAGCCAGTGCTTTGTTTGTCAAAGCACTGGCTCTTTTTATGGTAAAATAGTGTAAATAGAAAGGGTGAGAAATCATGGCGAATGGTCAAATTCGAGCTGATGTAAAACCGGGTTTAGAAGTAAATGTGGTATTGAAGAAAGATCAACGTTCAGGCGTTAAAACAAAAGGAATTGTAAAGGATTTACTAACTAATTCTCCTCGACATCCTCACGGTATAAAAGTTCGATTGGAAGATGGACAAGTAGGACGTGTTTGTGAAATTTTAAATTCTTAACGTATGGGTGGTTAAGGCATGAATTTTTACGTGGCATCTAGTTTTCAAAACAAAGAAGTAGTTAGAGAGGTGTCACTACAACTCAAGCAAATAGGGTGGCACCACTGGGTACGAGCCTATTTTATGTCTTGGTATATTACGCGGCAGTCATTGTCCGCACTATGATGGTGGAGATGATCGAGGGTCTACCTATCAAAAGTTCATTCAAGAAGGAAAGATTGGTAGTGGCTTTGCTGCAGATGATGGTGTTGCTCTTCACTTTAGGGATGAAGAATTGCATCGAGTGGTTAGCTCTCGCCCGGATGCACAAGGTTACCGTGTGGATAAAGAGAAAGAAACGAAATTATCTACTATTTATTTAGGCTTGGAGCATTAAATTACCGCCTCAAGAATAGAAAAGGGAGCTGTTACTATTTACATTCCATCTTATTTTGAATTAAAGAGTGAACAAGAAATGCATGAAGTAATTAGGGACAATGGATTTGCAACTATTACCTCATTTCATGAAGGAACATTGACTGCTACACATCTTCCATTACTGTTGAGTGAAGATAAGAAGACATTGGTTGGTCATTTTTCAAAAGGAAATCAACAATGGAAAGACATAGAAGAGCAAGAAGTATTGGTGGTGTTTCAAGGACCGCATTGTTATATTTCTCCTTCATGGTATGAAAGCCAAGATGCCGTTCCCACGTGGAATTATGTAACAGTTCATGTGAATGGGAAGGTTCAACTTCTAAAAGAAAAAGATCCGCGACTTTGGCAATCAATGGTGAATTTAACAGAAAAATATGAAGAACTTAATAGTCCATACAATTTATATCATGTGGATACAAAATATATTAACGCATTATCGAAAGGTGTGATTGGCTTTACTGTCTCTATCGATAAAATCGAAGGAAAAGCGAAGCTTAGTCAAAATCATTCAAAAGAGCGAGTGGAGCGGGTTATTGAACAGCTATCGAAAATAGAAAAGTCTGATGAACAAGATATTGCGAAATGGATGAGTAAAAAATCGCTACCTTTGGAATAGAGGAGGAGAAGTATGGAGATTCGGAAACTAAACAGTGAAGATGCTGAAGCGTATTGGAACTTGAGACTTGAAGCATTGCAACAAGATCCTGAAGCTTTTGCAACTACTTATGAAGATGCGATATCAAGAGTGAACCCTTTAAAAAGTGTTGCAAGTAAAATGGATGCTGACGATTCTGCAACACTTGGAGCGTTTATCGATAACGAATTAGTAGGAATGATGACCATTGCAGAAGAAGGAGCCCCAAAACTTCGTCACCGAGTGAACTTGTTTGCCGTTTATGTAACGCCGAAAGTACGAGGTAAACAAGTAGGAACGGCTCTCTTGCAGGAAGTGATTAAGTATTCAAAGCAATTGCCGCATGTAGAAAAAATTAATTTAACAGTAGTATCTACAAATGAAGCAGCCATAAAATTATATGAGAAATTCGGTTTTAAATCATTCGGCCTAGAACATCATGCGATGAGAATGAACGATACATATGTAGACGAAGTTTATATGAGTTTAGTTTGGTAGAAGTGAGAGTAATCATCGTAATTAATTTTAATAACTACATGAAAAGAGTGATTGCTACTATTTAGCAGTCACTCTTTCTATTGGATGAGAAGTGTTCATTGAAACTTTTCACATGTTCAACCGTATTAAAGAAGACAACATCTAAGAAATGAGGAATTCAAATGGGATTAACTTTCCTTTATAGCATAGTAGTAGCCATCGTTGCGGCTCTGTTAATTATGCCGTTAACGTTACCTAAAGAGAAAAGAAAGGGTATCGTTGCTGGATTGATTGGAACAGGCGTTATATTAGCAATCATTATTTTTGCACTATATTATGTAACGAATATAGATCGAAATCCGTCGGCACTTTGGCCACTAGCTATTGTAGCGACAGGAATTGGAGCATTCTCAGCAACAGGCAAGGAACAAATGGTGAAAGGTGTGCTGTTTTTAGCAGCCATTGTCTTTGGTGGTTATATGCTAAGCGCAGTATTATTTAATGCAGATGATAAATTCGAATCAGCAAAAATGAAACAAGAAGTGGAAATCGAAGCATTCGATGAAACTGAAACACCAGCTAGTGTGCCACCAAAATTTGCACGAAACAAAATGAAAAAAGCATTTGGTCAAGTACCAAATACCAGTTACTATGAATTAGGCAGATTGCAAATTCAAAAAGTAAATGATGCGTACGTATATATTGCACCAGTTGAATTCTCAGGGTTTTTCAAATGGATGAATGGTGATACAACACCAGGTTATTTCACGATGAGTGCAACTGACTCATCAGACAATCCTAAGTTTATTGATGCAGAAATGAGTTATACACCATCTTCATTCTTCCATAAAAATGTAGCCCGTCATTTACGATTTGAAATGCCTGAAACTATTTTTTACGGAGATATGCAACTTGAAATTGATGATGAAGAAAAACCACATTATATCCGTTCTTACGGAGAATTTGTGTCAGCACGAAATGGTTTTGAAGTGACTGGAGTAGCTGTGGTGGATCCTCAATCGGGTGACATTAAAAAGTACGCACTTGATGAATTACCTGCCTTTATTGACGGAGCAGTTTCACCAGAAGTTGTAAGTTTACAAAATAGTTATTTCGGAAATTACATCCATGGTTTCTGGAATAGTAAATTTGGCAAGAAAGACGTGAAATTGCCTTCTGGCTATGGAACCGAAGCGAATGTCAGTCCTATATTTAATGTGGATGGGGAAATGTTTTATTTCACAGATTTCACAAGCCCGAAAGAAGGCGTTGATTCAATGCTCGGGTATGCCTTAACGGATGCACGAACGGGAGAGGCGACGTATTTCACAGGAAATATGGAAGAATCTTATATGGATTCACAAGCTACACTACAAATAATTGAAAAGAAATTCATTGAGAAAAAATGGTCAGGTGAAATGCCGATCTTGTATAACTTCTACGGTGAAGCAAGTTGGTTAACACCCGTATTAGATGCCAATGGGTTCTTACAAAACTACTTTATTGTGTCTGCAGCGAACCCTGAAATATCCGCTTTTGCCAACACACCTAATGAAGCATTAAAGCTTTATAAAACAGCATTGCAACGCGGAGGAAGTACGGTCGATGGTAGTTCGAATGCTGAAGAAGCTACAGTAACAGGAAAAGTACAACGAGTGTATAAAGAACGGGTGGGTGACTTTACCCTTGTGTCGTTCATGTTAGCAGATGGAACCAATTACTTGGTATCGACTGAAGTGACACCTCTAGCAGTCTACTTAGAAGTAGGCGATAACGTAACTATTTCCTATTTAGACACAGGAGAATTGTTCTTACCTGTAAAAGAATTAACGATCACTGGATTGGAATAAGAAAAAGGCTGCCTCAGTTTTAATACGAGGTAGCCTTTTGATTTATTTAGTACGTGTTTTCAGTATCGCCATTTGTTTTTGATCTCGTGTTTGAGCGAGTTCATTAATCGTAAAGTCTCCATAAGAGTCACGCGATTTTTTAGTTAAGCGTAAGATTGTTTCTTCATCCATCATGAGATTTCCTTGTGCCGCCCAACTTTTTTCCATCGTCGAACCTAAGTGCCGCATAAATGCTTCCATACCCCCTTGGCCTCCACCTAAATGCATTCCAAGCATCGGACCAGCTGCAGCCCAGCGTAAGCCAATAGAATCTTTTACGATTTCGTCGACGTCTTTCATTTCGACAACGCCTTCATCCACTAAATACATAGCTTCGCGCAACATCGCAAACTGCAAACGGTTTGCTACAAAGCCAAATACTTCTTTTTGTATGTGTTGCGGAGCTTTGCCAAGTGCTTTGTAAAATGCCAGCGCATCTTCAACAGCTTCAGCTGAAGTAAAAGTCCCTGGGACAACTTCCACTAATGGCATAACCAGTGGAGGATTGAACGGGTGGCCAATAAGCATACGACTCTTATTTTTCATTGATGCCGAAATATCACTTGCTGGAATGGTTGAAGAAGAGGACAGTAACAATGTATGTGGTTCAATGTAACTTTCAATCTCAGCAAACAATTGTTGTTTCAGTTCTAATTTTTCAGGACCATTTTCTTGAATAACGGCTGCGCCCCTAACAGCTTGTTGTAAGTCGGTTTCGAGTGTTAAGCGCGATTCAAAGCCGCTTGAAGGAAGTCCAAGTAACGATAAAGTTGAACCTATGGACTTGAAATATTGATCCACGACTTCTTGTAAATCAGTTCTTGGATCGAATAATCGCACGGTTAATCCATGAGCTAAAAACAAAGTGGCCCAAGAAAGTCCAATTGTTCCTGCGCCTATTACAGTAACTGGATTAAAACGTTGTAAATCACTATGTACGAGTGTCATGGTTCATCCTCCTTCTTTTAACTAAAACCATGTTATCATATTTAGACAAGCTCATTGCGCGAATTTTTTGAATGAGAAAAGGATGTGCTGATATGTTTAGTGGAGTACCCGAGTGGTTTTATCTATTGGCGTTCGGAGTAGTTATTGCAATTGTAGTCATTAACGAATGGTGGACGCGTTAATATAATTTTGAAAGGTGGGATTTACTATGTATCATGCGCAGGTTGTTATTGTCACAGGTGCATCGCACGGTATTGGGCGGGGCATTGCAGAAGCTTACGTAGCAAAAGGAGCACAAGTAATCCTAGCTGATATAAATGAGAAATTAGGAAATGAAGTGAGTCAACAGCTTAAACGTAGTGTGTTTATAAAAACAGATGTCCGTAAAGAAGAAGACGTTAAAAATTTAATAGAACAAACAATTACTCAATTCGGCCGGATTGATATCTTAATTAATAACGCAGGGAAAAGCGATTTTAAGCCTTTATTCGAATTATCGTTATCTGAGTGGGATGATGTGTTCAATACTAACTTAAGAAGTGTTTTCCTATGTTCTCGTGAAGCGGCTGTACATATGCGGGAACAAGATGGAGGAGGCTCTATAGTGAATATTGCTTCTACTCGAGCAACCATGTCTGAACCGAATTCAGAAGCTTATGCCGCAACAAAAGGTGGAATTGTGGCCATTACACATGCGCTTGCAGCAACCCTATCAGAACATCATATTACAGTGAACGCAATTTCACCTGGTTGGATAGAAACGGGCGATTATAGTGAACTTCGTGATATCGACCATGAGCAACATTTATCAGGGCGGGTAGGTACTCCTTCTGACATCGCGAAAGCTTGTCTTTATTTAACGGATCCACAAAACGATTTTGTCACAGGTATTAATCTAGTTGTGGATGGAGGCATGACACGCAAAATGATTTACGAACACTAGGTTGAATTTAAATGAGTAAGGTGGGATTTCGATGTTCAAGTGGAAGGGTGCATCAGGTGTGTGCATCAATGAAGAGAATCAAATATTAATGGTATTGCAACCTGCCCATGATGAAGAACCCAAATGGACTGTTCCTTCAGGCGGACTTGAAGACAATGAGACGTTCGAACAATGTTGTGTTCGTGAATTTGAGGAAGAGACAGGTATGAAAGTGGAAGTCATATCGAAGCTTCAAAACAAGAGTGGATCTAATAAGGAATATAAAATAGAATATGAGCTGCAGTATTTTCAAGTAAAAGTAGTAAGCGGGGAATTGACATTACAAGATCCCGATGAGTTCATTTTGGATATCGGGTGGAAGTCTGCTGCTGAATTAGATCAACTCGACATGTGTTATCCGGAAGATGTTGAATTTTTAAAAGGTTTATTGCGAATTGACAATGAGATTAATTAGACGTGTATGTATGGAGTGGACGAATGGTCGAAAACATCATTCAGTGGTCGGAATATCATTTTATAGTCGGAAATAAAATAGTAATGACAGAAAGTCATCCCGTAACTTGGGGTGGCTTTATTTACCATATCTTACTTGTGAAAAAATATTTTCTAAAGCAAGCGTTTACATTGAATTAATCGCATAAATGCGTATTGACAATAATTTTAAGTTTGTTATTATTAACAAAATTCAATATTTTGAAAATATGTTGATGAAGAAAGATTTTATGGGATGGAATCTTAAGAGAGCTGATGGATGGTGAGAATCAGCGATTTCTACATAAAGTAGCACTTCTGAATAGATGAGTTGAATCAATTCTGTAGACTCATTCGCTTCATGCACGTTAAGCATGTTAACCAATGAGGCTATACTCTGTTATGACAAAGGGGTAGCGAAAAAGGGTGGTACCGCGATAGTTTTAAGCTTTTCGCCCCTTACACTAGTAAGGGGAGGATGGCTTTTTTTTGTTGGCAAAATAGAGAGGAGAATGATTATGTTAGCAGATCAACAAATCTTACGAATTCCCGGGCCTAGCCCAATCCCGCCAAGTGTTCAACGAGCTATGAGTCAACCTATGATTGGTCACCGAGGTCAAAATACATCAGAACTATTAAGAAGAATTGCTCCTAAATTAAAGAAGATTTTTGGTACATCACAAGAAATAGCTATTATTACTGCAAGTGGTACCGCGGGTTTAGAAGCGGCCGTAGTGAATGTAGTAAAACCGGGGGATGTGGTGTTAGTAATTGTTACTGGAGCTTTTGGTGATCGTTTTACATCGATATGCAAAGCGTACAACATTAGTTATCAAAGGATTGATATTGAATGGGGCAAAGCATTAGATCCTGATGCGATTAAATCTTATGTGCAAGAACACCCAGAAATAAAGGCTATTTTCTCTACATATTGTGAAACTTCTACGGGTGTTTTAAATCCGATAAAAGAATTAAGTGAAGCTGTTCGACAAGTTAGTGAAGCATTAATTGTTGTCGACGGAGTTTCTTGTGTAGGAGGTGTAGAGACGAAGATGGACGACTGGGGAATTGACGTCATGGTTACAGGCTCTCAAAAAGCACTAATGCTTCCTGCAGGATTAAATTTTGTGGCCGCAAGTGATCGAGCATGGGACGTAATTGACCAAAATGATCAACCTCGTTTTTACTTGGACTTGAAAAGATATCGCGATAATTTACTAAAAGATACTACTCCGTTTACGCCTGCTTTGTCATTATTATTCGGGCTAGAGCAAGCTTTGAATTTGATAGACGAAGAAGGTTTGGATGAAGTTTACAAGAGACATACATTGATGATGGAAATGACACGTGGAGCTTTTCATGCATTAGAAATTCCTTTATTGACTAGTGATTCTGATGGTTCTCCTACTGTTACCGCAGTAAAACCAGATGATTTTGATGCTGAAGAATTCCGGAAAGTATTGAAACAAGAATTTGGTTTGTCCATTGCTGGAGGTCAGGGACATTTAACAGGAAAGGTAGTTCGCATCGGACATATGGGCTACTGTTCACCAGCAGATGTTCTTCAAATTATCGGAATGGTTGAAATCGGGTTAGTACTGATTGGAAAAGAGATAGTCTTAGGTAAGGGAACGGCTGCTGCTCAAAAAATTTACTTAAACCAAGGAGTGCTTAAATAAATGGCGTTTAATATCTTAATCAGTGATCCACTAAGCGAAGACGGAATTTATCCTCTAAGACAAGCAGAGGGAATGAATATTGTTATCGAAACTGGATGGTCTCCTGAAGAATTAGCAAATCGCATTAGTGAATTTGATGCCTTACTTGTTCGAAGCCAGACCCAAGTGACAGCTGATATTATTGCCAAAGCAACTAATTTGAAAATCATCGGCCGTGCAGGAGTCGGTGTTGATAACATTGATTTAACTGCCGCTACAGAGCATGGAATAATCGTTGTTAATGCACCTGATGGTAATACAAACTCAGCTGCCGAGCATACGATGGCTATGCTAATGTCACTTGCAAGGAAAATACCCCAAGCATTTCATGCACTAAAAAATAATGAATGGGATCGAAAAAAATATGTGGGAGTCGAACTGAAAAACAAAACGCTCGGTGTAATCGGCCTCGGTAGGATTGGAGCAGAGGTTGCCGCAAGAGCTCAAGGGCAAAGGATGAATGTGATTGCCTATGATCCCTTCTTGACCGCTGAAAAGGCGCTGAAGATGGGCATCGACTTTGGTTCAGTAGAAGATGTACTTCGAAAAGCCGACTTTATTACCGTGCATACTCCATTAATGAAAGAAACAAAGCATTTAATTAATGCAGATGCATTTAAGTTGATGAAAGATGGCGTACAAATTATCAACTGCGCAAGAGGGGGCATCATTGATGAAGAAGCACTATATGACGCAATCGTTTCTAAAAAGGTAGACGGTGCGGCTTTAGATGTTTTTGAACAAGAACCGGCTGTAAATCACAAGCTCCTAACTCTAGCTGAAGTTATAGCGACACCTCATTTAGGGGCAAGTACAATTGAAGCGCAGGAAAGTGTGGCAATCGACGTAAGTCAAGATGTCGTTAATTTTTTACATGGTGGACTGGTCCGTAATCCTGTCAATCTTCCTTCGGTATCAAAAGAAATCATGCTTAAAATTGAACCTTACTTTACCTTATCAGAGAAATTAGGTGCATTCCTAATCGGCTTAACAAATGAGGTAATTGAAGAAGTAAATATTTACTACTCAGGTGATTTGGCTAAATATGAAGTTAGTCCATTGACTCGCAATACATTAAAAGGAATGTTGAAACGCCACTTAGGCGAACATGTGAATGAAGTAAATGCTAAGTTCTTTGCAAATCGTATTGGAATACAAGTTAATGAACATAAATCAACAGCTTCAAAAGGATTTACAAATTTATTGACGGTAGAAGTAACAACGGAAAGTGGCACGAGAAGGGTAGCTGGTACACTTCTAAATGGCTTGGGAGCTCGAATTGTTAAAGTAGATAACTATATTATAGATGTTGTCCCTGAAGGGCATATCGTATTTATCAAACATAAAGACCAACCAGGTGCAATTGGTCGAGTAGGAACATTGTTGGCAAAAGAAAATATCAATATCGCTACGATGCAGGTTGGAAGATCAACGCTTGGTGGGGATGCGATTATGATGTTAACAATCGACAAACACATCGAACAAAAAGAAATCGAGCACTTGAAAGAGCTGGCAGATATTTATGATGTCACGGCGATTGATTTATAGAAATTGGAATGAATAATAAAAAGTGTGGAAAATCTAAGTTGATTTTCCACACTTTTTTGTGTTTTTTTTAAGTAACGCTAATAGAACGCCGTAATCGCTTATAGTCGACAGAGAAACGCGCATAGTCGACAAAAATCCGCGAATAGAACGGTCAGTTCCGCGCATAGTCGACAAGAAACCGCGAATAGAAAAAAATCGTCAGCCAAGAGGTCCTCACTTCAGCAGAAGGACATCACTTCTATAAATCCTCCAAGATAGGAAATAGGTCTTCCAAGTTGGTAATTTCATAGGAAGGTTTTATGTCTTTATCCGGTTGTTTATTCTCTCTATTTATCCATATGGAACGGATACCTGCTCGCGATGCTCCTAAAATATCGGTCATCAAATTATCGCCGACCATAATGGCATCATCTGCTTGTAGGTTACATTGAGAAAGCGCAAATTGAAAAATGGAAGGGTCCGGTTTTCCTTTTCCAAATGCTCCTGAAATGACAATGTGAGTGAAATAAGGAGCAAGTTCTGCTGTTATTTCAAGTTTGGTGTTTTGCAAAGTTGGTGAACCATTTGTTAAGAGCACAAGTTGATAATGATCTTTGAGACGATCAAGTACTTGGAGCGTTTCTGTGTATAAGAATGGATGAGCTTTCCTGGCTTTTGGAAAATGGTCAGCCAATTGTTTGCCAAGTTCTGTATCGTCGATTCCTACCCTTAGCAATCCTTTAGTCCAAGCTTCTTGACGATAGGCAGGAACTATTGTTTTCATTTTTTGAAAAAGTTCTCCCTCATCATCAAAGGTACCCCACAATCCTTCGAAAGGATTAATACCAATCATTTTAGTGAAAGGGTAGGTCTCGTAGGAAGCATAAAGTTCACTTGCTTTTATTCTGACAGCTTCTTCTAACTTGGAAGGGTCTATAGGAACTTTTTTTGCAGCCATTTGGCATGTGACTTGAAATGCAGTTTCTACACTTTTTTTGTCCCATAATAACGTGTCATCTAAATCAAAAATAATGGCTTTTA
The DNA here is from genome assembly GCF_056400705.1 of Paenisporosarcina sp. P5_A11. Lineage (NCBI taxonomy): Bacteria > Bacillati > Bacillota > Bacilli > Caryophanales > Caryophanaceae > Paenisporosarcina > Paenisporosarcina sp. P5_A11. The sequence goes on along the minus strand of NZ_JBFUKT010000001.1, from coordinate 58,770 downwards.
TCAAATATAGACAGCTCCTTATTGATTAATAATCGGACAAGTAAAAGCGATGGATGAAAGAAAATAACTTTAATGCATTACGCGATCTGTAGCTTAGGCATTCTTTTGTTAATACGCTTTTGCCCAATAAACCATACTGATTGCTGGACTTTTACAGCATACACAGGTATCGCTTAAGTGCTCTTGTTCAAATGGAATGCAACGTGAACTTGCAGACGTTTCTTCTTTTATAAACTCTTCGCAAGCTAGATCTCCACACCACATTGCCTTAACAAACCCTGGGTTATCAACTAGTTTGCTTTTAAATTCATCAAATGTCACGGCTATGGATGTATGTTGTTCACGGTGTGATAAAGCCTTATCAAATAAATCTCTTTGAATTTCTTCCAGTAATGCAGGAATCTTTGTTTCAAGTTCGCCCACTGGCACGATAATTTTTTCACCGCTATCGCGTCGTACCAACACAACTTGTTCGTGTTCGATATCTTTTGGTCCCACTTCTAAACGAATTGGTATACCTTTCATTTCGTATTCGTTAAATTTCCACCCAGGCTTTTTATCGGTTGCATCAATACCCACCCGTGCAATGCTCACCAAACGGTCTTTTAACTCATATGCATAATCTAATACTCCTTCTTTATGTTGGGCAATAGGTACAATCATCACTTGAGTTGGAGCGATTTTAGGTGGCATGACGAGGCCACGATTGTCGCCGTGTACCATAATCATTGCACCAATTATACGTGTAGTAAATCCCCAAGATGTTTGATGTACGTATTGTTGTTTGCCTTCTTTATCTAAATATTTAATGTCAAAAGCACGTGCAAATCCATCACCAAAATGATGAGAAGTGCCGGATTGCAATGCTTTGCCATCATGCATTAATGTCTCAATTGTATAGGTTGATTTGGCTCCAGAAAATTTCTCTTTATCTGTTTTCTTTCCCTTGACCACTGGAATAGCTAACCACTCTTCACAAAGCTGTGCATATTCATCTAACATACGCAGAGTTTCGACTTGCGCATCTTCTTCAGATGCATGTGCCGTATGACCTTCTTGCCATAAAAATTCAAGTGTACGCAAGAAAGGACGTGTCGTTTTTTCCCATCGCACCACATTTGACCACTGGTTATATAGCTTAGGTAAGTCTCGATAAGAATGAATTATATTGCTGAAATGCTCACAAAATAAAACTTCTGAAGTGGGACGAACACATAATCGTTCAGCCAGTTTTTCATCTCCGCCATGCGTCACCCAAGCGACTTCAGGTGCAAATCCTTCGATATGATCTTTTTCTTTTTGGAGTAGAGACTCTGGTATAAATAGAGGCATATAGACGTTTTCATGACCAGTTGCTTTAATACGTGCATCTAAAGCTTCTTTAACATTGTCCCAAATTGCATAACCGTATGGCCGCAGTATCATCGACCCTCGTACGCTTGTATAATCGGCTAATTCTGCTTTCGTCACGATATCAGTAAACCATTGAGCGAAATCATCATCCATCGCTGTTATGCTTTGCACAAACTCTTTTTTCATCAGAAACACTCCTTTAGAATTAGTTAGTCAAAATGTCCAGCTCGCATTTCAGCTTCGAGCAAGTGTAGTGCATGTGACTTTCAAAAAAAAGCTCTGCTTCAAACGAGGGACCATATCATGGCGGTACCACCCTCATTTGAAGCAAAGCTTCACACTTTTACATGTTAACGACTGTCGCCGCGATAATCTTTCGACTTCGAACTCAAAGGTAGGTTCAAGAAGCGGTAATTAGGAGTCTTTCACCACTCAACTCCCTCTCTACAAAAACACACATTTCTTTACTAGTCCTTCTCAACGTACTTTTATATTTCTGTGATTATAGCGGTTATTGTTTTAGACTGTCAACTAATATTTAAGCGCTCTTGTGATATAATAAGCCAAAGAACTACTATGAAAAGAGGCGCATTATGTTAACATTTGAACAAAAAACCGAGATTATTGAATCTTTCCCTGAACTAACCAAAAGAGACGTTTCGTTAAAGCGTGTGAACTATCACTTCGAAGGTAGTTTATATGATAAAAAAACCGTCATTTATCATTTGCATCCTAATGGTAACGGGTTTGTATTTGTTGGAGATTTAAAGAAATATGAATCGGATAGCAAAGGTATGGTAAATATTCGTGAAGCATCGGAAGAAGAGCTACGCGAAATGATTACAGATTCTATTGGAATTTTGTCTGAAGAAGAGCAGTTTGAAGAAGAAGTTGTAGAAGAACAGATGTGGAAAAACAACGAGGGTCAAGAACTGAAACTGATTCATGAAGACACTCTTTGGAATGTGTATCATGCACACAACTTGGAAGAAAGCTACGAGTCATTCGGCGAAGCTGAAGAGTATTTACTGAGCGAAGGATTCGAATTAACTTCAAAATAATGCACATTCGCAAATTAACTCCAGAGGAAAACCCACCGTGGGAATTACTTGAGCTTGCTGATCCTTCACGTATGATTGTCGAAGGCTATATAAAGAGTAGCTGCGTCTATGTAGGGGAAATCTTAGGTGAAATAGTGGGTGTATATGTTCTTAAAGAAACGGAGAAAGTCGTCGTGGAAATTATGAATGTAGCTGTCCATGAAGATCAGCAAGGAAAAGGACTAGGCAAGCAATTAATTTCTCACGCAATTAATGAGGCTTCTAAACAAGGATATGCCAGGATAGAAATTGGGACAGGCAATTCAAGTATTTATCAATTAAAACTTTATCAACAATGTGGATTTCGAATTGTGAGTGTAGACTTCGATTATTTTACTCGTAGTTACGATGAACCTATATATGAAAATGGATTGTTGTGTCGCGATATGATTCGCTTATGTCGTACATTTGAGAGCTAGGAATTTTTCTAGTTCTCTTTTTATTAGAAAATTCAATGAATTATCGATATACTTGAACTAACAATTATCGATAGGTGGTGAACTGGTTGAATATTGAATATAAACCTAAAGTGACGAACAAGCTGTACCGAGAAGTGATTGCCTTTGCCAATGGAAATGGTGGTATATTAAAAATTGGTATGAATGATAAACAAAGTATTATAGGATTAGAGAATCCATTAGCAGATGAAAATGCCTTATACGATCAGTTAAGTAAAATGGTTGAGCCTATGCCCTTAATTGAAGTTAATCAGGAACATCTTAACGGACAAGTTATTCTAGATGTGAAAGTCAGCGCGACCGAACACGTTTATCGTAAACGGGGTACTTTGTTTGAAGAAATCTATGTTCGATATGGTTCAAAGAAACAATTATTAAGAACGGCAGAAGAAGTTCATCGGTTTATTCGTATGAGACAAGTAGACGAAAATGAAAATGCGCAAATTGATACTACTTTCCATCCTGAAGATTTCACGGAATTTGTCGACTTTGTTCAATCACAACCTAATATTAAGGATAGTTTTACAAATATAGATGAAAATCTTGAAGGTGTTCTCGCTACATACAATGCGATTCGATGGAATAACGGCGAGTTTGTATTAACTCACCTAGGTAAGTGGTTATCGAACTCGTCTCAAACACGGGCGGTATTATTACAATACAGCGGAGATCGAGTGACATCATATTGCCAACAAGCAAGCGATTTCTCTGGATCTATTGTGACTCAACTCGGCCGAATTATGGCGATATTGAAGACGGTCCAATCGTTATATCCGAACGATTTGATTCAGCAATGTGTGGTTAATGCTTTTACCCATCGAGATTACGCTTTACAAGGTGAAGTTTCTGTTGTTATTTTTGCTAATCGTGTCGAAGTCTCTTCGCCAGGCACTTTAGTGGAGGGGTTATCGATTGAGTCCGTTAAAAAAGGAGCTCGTATCGTTCGTAGAAATCCACTCTTACATTCACTTTTTGTCGATCTTGGTTTGACAGAAGGTCGGGGGGGTGGGATCCGTCGTGTAGTGGACTCGTATAATGACTGTGATGATAAGCCGAAAATTTCCATTCAAAAAGATAGTGTTACGATTAAACTTCCTCGGCTCGAAAAAGCTGAAAAAGCAAGTGCTGAACCTAAGTCTCGCAATGAGATGACTCATGAACAAGCTATAATGAGTCATTTGCTTGAGCATAGGCAAGCGAAAAACATAGACTTCCAAAAAATTTTGGGAGTATCTCCTTCACGAGTCACCCAAATTGTACGTGACATGGTTACGAAAGACTTATTAGTAGCAACAGGAGAACGTAAAGGACGAATGTATACATTATCGGTTACAAACCAGGAGGAATAAGTATCATGAAAGGTATTAAAGCTGTAATACTAATTGTAATTATTTTATTTGCTGCCCTAGTAGCTGTCGTATTTTCAATTACCTCTTTTTATCAAAAAAATGAAACTCAAAATGGATATTCGAAAGCAATAGAAGGAACGGTAGCAATAATCGATGATTCACGCGTTTTAGTCATAAGTGGTAAAGATGCAGACGAATTAAAAGGACAGACAGAAGAAGAAATGCTTAAAGGTGTTAGTGAAGCGATTTGGTTTTCATTATCGATTGACCAAGTAAAAACAGTTCAGGAAATGGACTCCGTGCGTATAACTTATAGTAAAGTTAGTGAATCATTTCCAGGACAATCAAGTGCTAATAGTTTGAAGAATATTAGTGATGAGAATAAGTAAGTTTATAAATTGCCAGAGATGATTACTTTATTACGGAAGAGGTATCACAAGTGTGAAAATAGAMAAACCAAAAATTCCAAAGCAATTAGAAGAGTTGGATGTTTCATTATTAATAGAGGTGGATGAAGAGCGATTTATTTCCCGGGGAATTTTGTCGAAATGGAACGTTACTGAACTTCCGGAGAACAAAATAAGTTTTGATCAAGTGCATTTCCAGGATGTGGATTTTAATAGGATTCGTTTTGATCAGGTGGAATTTATTGATTGCAAGTTCGAGCGTTGTGATTTATCTAATGTAGACTTTGGTCAAGCCATATTTCATAGAGTAGAATTCCATCAGTCAAAACTAGTTGGCGTACAGTGTACACAAAGCCGTTTCGGACATGTATTGATGGATAGTTGTGTAGCTAATTATGCTGCATTTAGTTTTAGCAAAATGAAACAAGTAAAGTTTCAACAAACAGCTTTTAATAAAGCGGATTTTTTCGAGTGTTTATTTGATAAAGTTGAATTCAATGAATGTGAATTAGACACTGCAAATTTCACTGAAACTAGTTTAGCCAAAATAGATTTAAGTTCGTGTACGTACGAACAAATTACGGTGAGTATTGATAAACTGTCAGGTTGTACCGTTTCAACCGAACAAGCAATGGGTTTTGCGAAATCGCTTGGATTACTCATAAAAGAATAAAAAGCTGTCATGCTCATGAGTTGAGCGTGACAGCTTTTTTCTTAGTAAAACAAATCAAGTAATTGAAAGATAACAGCAGCAAGAGCTGCACAAATTGGTAAAGTAATGATCCATGTTAAAACAATTTTACGTGCAACTCCCCATTTAACGCCTTTTACGCGTTGAGMAGAACCAACACCCATAATAGCTGAAGAAATTACATGAGTTGTTGAAACTGGTAAATGAATCGTTGTTGCTCCGAAAATAATTAATGMGGATGATAAATCAGCTGCCGCCCCGTTAACTGGGCGAATCTTCATGATTTTACCACCAACAGTTTTGATGATTTTGTATCCACCGATAGATGTTCCAAGTCCCATTGCAAGTGCAGCACAAACACGTACCCACATTTGTATATCGTCTGTTGTTTGTAAATCAGCAGCGATTAATGCCATCGTAATGATACCCATTGCTTTTTGTGCATCATTTGTACCGTGAGTAAATGATTGTAATGCCGCTGTTCCGATTTGGAAAATACGGAAGCCTTTGTTCGTTTTGTAGAGAGTGTTATTCTTGAATAATACTTTAAACAACGACATCATCAAGAATCCGACGGCAAGAGCTAAGAATGGTGAGATTAGTAGTGCTTGCAGAATTTTTATGAATCCTTCGTAATTTAATACACCTAAACCAGCAGCCGAAACAGCCGCACCCGCAATCGAACCAATCAATGCATGTGATGAGCTGGAAGGAATACCAAAATACCATGTAATTAAGTTCCAAGCAATTGCGGACAATAGTGCTGCTAGAATAATGAGTGAGCCGTTTTGAAGCGTGAACGGATCTACGATATCTTTCGTGATCGTCTTAGCAACTCCAGTGAAAGTTAATGCGCCGATAAAGTTCATGGTAGCTGCTAGTAATACTGCAACTCGTGGCGAAAGTGCCCGTGTAGAAACTGAAGTTGCAATAGCATTTGCTGTATCATGAAAACCATTTATAAAATCAAATCCCAGTGCGAAAATGACGACTAGTATTGTTAATATGAGTACTGCATCCATGTATTTTTCAGCTCCTATGCATTACGCATGATGATTGTCTCAATCGTGTTTGCCACGTTTTGAGAGTAATCTGCGATGTCTTCAAGCTGCTCGTAAATATCCTTGAACTGAATAATACGAATTGGATCTTTTTCGTTTATGAAAAGTTGTTTGATTGAAGTACGTAATACTTCATCACATTTGCGTTCATAGTCCCTAATTAATACTGCATGATCACGCATTTTAAGTAGTTTTTTGTCTGCTAGTAATTCCATAGCCTTAACGATTTCGTCTGTACTTTTTACAATATAATGTAAGAAAGTACGCATTGATTCGTCAACTTCAGTTAATGAAAACATATCTAAATGTGCTGCAAAATGTTCAATACCATCTAAAATATCATCCATTTTGATTGCTAGTTGAAGAATATCTTCACGTTCAATAGGGGTCATGAACGATTTGTTAAGCTTGGTAGTTAGCTCATGTATAAGTTTGTCGCCTTCAGTTTCGTAGTTTTTTAATTTAACACTAAGTTCTTTTAGATCTGCCACACTTACGATTTTGAAATCATCCGCGTAGTGAGCTGCTTCTCTAACAGTTTCTGAAATTTGTAGCAAAGCCGTAAAAAACGGATCTTGTTTTTTTGAACTAAACATAAAAAGCCTCCTGGACTTAAATAGGATAGGTTAACAATTGTTAACCTCAAACATCATAGCAAAAACTTTAGAAAATCAATACTCTTTTTACTCAAGTTACTCAAAATTTACATTGCTGTAACATATCGTGGCGGAACTTTGTCTTCATATTTAATTATCGCTAAAGCTAAATTTGGATTATACAATAGAAAATAAAAATTTCGGAATAATGAAACTTTTAATTATTTGTTTCGTAAATATTAGTAATCACTAAAGAATTGCTGAAATGGGAGTGACTAGGATGGTGATTGAACAAGTTTACTTTTATGCGTTACTCATTACGGGGGCTGCGACAATTCTGTATGTATTTTTCGGAGATGTTGTGGAAGGGATCGGTGAAGGTATTCCTTTTCTAAATCCCGCGGTTATTATGGCCTTGGTCACATTCGTTTCAGCAACTGGTTATGTCCTTGAGATTTCTACGTCATGGAATAGTTGGCTTGTATTTATAACTAGTATGGTAGTTGGGATGGTTCTAGATACATTACTTTACTTTTTGATTTTACTACCGATGGCATCTACAGAGGTTTCTATTGCATATACTGATGAGTCTTTAGCTGGGCAAGTAGGGAAAGTAATTACACCTATCCCTATTGATGGCTATGGAGAAATTGTTATCGAAACCGTAAGTGGATTATTGAACAAACGAGCAGCTGGTTATGATAACGAAGAAATTGATTATGGTAAAGAAGTGTTAGTGATTGAAGTGGAAGAAGGTACGTTTCTTGTTCGAGAATACGAGGCCATCGATTTCACGAAAATTGATAAAACAAAATGGGGGAATTGAGCATGACTTTAGAAGTGATGGTTGTTATCGGTATCGTGGCATTTGTATTACTAGCAATTATTGGGGTGTACGTCACGAAGTACAAAACTGTTGGACCAGATGAAGCACTTATTGTTACAGGAAGTTACTTAGGTTCGAAAACAGTGCATACAGACGACTCCGGAAATAAAATTAAAATCATCCGTGGTGGTGGTACATTCGTATTCCCAGTGTTCCAACAAGCTAAGCCACTAAGTTTATTATCAAGTAAATTAGAAGTAATGACGCCTGAAGTATATACAGAACAAGGTGTACCAGTAATGGCAGATGGAACAGCCATTATTAAAATAGGTGGGTCCATATCTGAAATCGCAACTGCTGCCGAGCAATTTTTAGGCAAATCTAAAGAAGATCGTGAAAATGAAGCAAAAGAAGTTTTAGAAGGTCACTTAAGGTCGATATTAGGTTCTATGACAGTTGAAGAAATATATAAAAATCGCGATAAATTCTCACAAGAAGTTCAACGTGTCGCTTCGCAAGATTTAGCGAAAATGGGACTTATCATCGTTTCATTTACCATCAAAGATGTGCGTGATAAAAATGGATACTTGGATTCCCTTGGTAAACCCCGTATTGCCCAGGTGAAAAGAGACGCAGATATTGCAACAGCCGAAGCAGACAAAGAAACGCGCATTAAGCGTTCTGAAGCAACAAAAGAAGCACAGCAATATGAAATCGAGCGTGCGACTGAAATAGCTTTAGCGGAAAAAGAGAATCTATTAAAAGTAGCTGAATATCGTCGTGAGCAAGACATTGCTAAAGCTCGTGCTGACCAAGCCTACGAACTTCAAACGGCTCGCTCAAAACAAGAAGTAATGGAACAAGAAATGCAAATTCGAATTATTGAGCGTCAAAAACAAATTGAACTTGAAGAGAAAGAAATTTTGCGTCGAGAAAAACAATACGATTCAGAAGTGAAAAAGAAAGCAGATGCCGATCGTTATGCAGTGGAACAAACGGCAGCGGCTTCTAAGTCACGCGTAATGGCAGAAGCGGACGCAGAAAAATATAGAATTGAAGCAAAAGCGAAAGCAGAAGCGGATAAAGTTCGTTTAGATGGTATAGCAAAAGCTGACTCTGAACGTGCACAAGGTGAAACAGAAGCAGATATTATTCGACTTAAAGGTCTTGCTGAAGCTGAAGCGAAACAAAAACTCGCAGATGCATTTGACCACTATGGCCAAGCTGCGGTTCTTGATATGATTGTACGTATGATGCCGGAGTACGCGAAACAAATCGCTAGCCCTTTAGCAAATATCGACAAGATTACAGTAGTCGATACGGGCGGCGGAGAAGGTGGAGGTGCCAATAGAGTGACCTCTTACGCAACAAATCTAATGTCGACTCTACAAGAAACGTTAAAAGCCTCTTCAGGTATTGATGTAAAAGAAATGCTTGAAAACTATTCAGGAAAAGGAACCCTTCGTCCAAGCTTGGATCGCATTTCATATGAAATGCAAGACAAGAAAAAAGAAGATAAAGTAGAAAATCACGTATCTATATAATCTAAAAGGCTCTCCATTTACTGGAGAGCCTTTTAAATAAGTATAAGGAAGTGGAAAAGGGAAATTTATACATAAAATAAGATTTATAATGACAAATATAGTGGAAAAAGATACAGTTAATGAAAGTATTTACATTTAATAATGCTTAGTAGTGTGGAGGTACCCATGACATTATCCCGAAAGCAAATCATTGACATCAAAGAAAAGCCTTCTCTAAATCGCTTAGTGATTGGCAATTCTGTCGCAACGTACATTGGAAAAACAGATGAACTTGCTTACGGTCTCCTAACGGTACGTCCAAAACGCTCGGTTTGGGTAAGGTATAGATCAGTTGAAGGAATTGACGTGGTCGAAAAATTTACTGTAGTTCTTGGAGAACTTGAAGTTGAGTATAAAGACAAAACGTTTATGTTACAAGAAGGCGATACTATAGATGCGTCTGAATATCCTGATTTACTATCGTTTTATAGTCAAGTTGGGACTGAAATTTTAATTGAAATGACGGAAAGTATATATGAATCAAATTTTAGAGATACAGAAATTGTACAACGTGATGCAGAAGCTATTGAAAAAGTTGATGGATACACATTTCAACATTGTTCTAGAATCAAAGACTATTCCATTGAGCTTTGGAAAAAGCTTGATCAACCAATTGAGCGATCAAGAATGCTGATATGGGGAGCATATTTTCACGATATTGGGAAACTAGCAGTGCCACTAGAAATATTAAATAAGAAAGATAAACTGACATCAACAGAGTGGGAAATAATGAAGTCCCATACTACAAAAGGTGCTGAAATGATCCGTAACCACGAACTTACATGGTTACGTGATTCTGCCTTTATTGTCGAAGAACATCATGAACGATATGATGGAAAAGGTTATCCTAAAGGATTAAAAGAGAATGAAATTTCATTGGAAGCAGCTATTGTTTCGGTGGTCGATTCATTCGATGCTATGACAACCAATCGAGTTTATCGTGAAGCTCTTTCAATTGATGAAGCTATCCAAGAAATTATTCGAGGTAGAGGTACTCAATTTCATCCGGAAGTAGTAGATGCTTTCCTAAACTTATTATACGAACAACAATTTAAGTGGAGATAAGAACATATGAAAAATTTTCATATATCACTATAAATAGATAAAAGCTTGCACCTCTATGGTTGCAAGCTTTCTTTTTTAATGTAGGGGTGAACTTGTATGAAAGCGATATTCTTTGATTTAGATGGAACGCTATTGAACCGAGAATATGCAGAAGCAAATGCAGATGAAGTCATTGATACATTACCAGAAATAGTGCCGATAATGAAGGGAGTACAGTATATGAATTATTTACAAACGATGCGTGAGATGATTGGTAATAAACCTCTATTAACGGTAGGGTGTGGGGTAATTATTGAAAAAGGAAATCAGATATTATTACAGCATCGTACGGATGCTGATGTATGGTGCATTCCAGGAGGAGTTCTTGAACTTGGGGAACAAGTTAGTGAAGCAGCACGAAGAGAAGCTCAAGAAGAAACTGGATTAATCATTGGAGACATGGATTTCTTTGGTGTATATTCGGGTGAAGAAGGCTTTGCGGAATACGCGAATGGTGACCAAGTATTTAGCATTCAACTGATTTTCAAAACTTCCAATATATCAGGAGAATTAATTCAAAAAAGCGATGAATCCAGAGCACATGTCTATTTTGATAAGCAAGATCTACCATCTAATCTGAATTCTCATCAGCAACGCTTTATTATGGACTGGGTTCACCAAGTGCAAACCCCTATAATTAAATAAATGATTTTGCCATAGGTGTTCAAATAAATTTAGAACAAAAAATCCGAGAAGAGAAATTCTTTTCGGATTTTTTGTCATATTTAATGTATTGGTGGGAACATCTTGGTGCACCAATACATATGAAAATTATTTTTTATCTTTTTTAGCTGGCTTTTCTTTAGCTGCAGCTTTTTTCGCTTCTACTTTCACTTGTGTAGCTTCTTTTTTTTGCAGCATTCTTTTAGCAAAAACGATGTGCATTTCAGGTGCATCATCTTTCCATAACCAAATAAACAAGCCAAATAATGCCATGTCCAACACAAATGAAGCTGATCCTGAAACAGCAAACTTAATAAATATTTTATAGATTTGAAGCGAGGATTTTAAAGGGTGAAAATGAGAGGACTTATTGTCGTTCTCATAGATTGTGTCGATTACAAATTCGTGAATGGGAACCCATGCTTCTTTAGATTCAGCCAGCATATTTAATTCGTAATCAAAGGTTTCTCCTTTTATCGATAATAACCAACGGAGATGCTTTATTGAAAAGAGTCGGAGACCGGTCTGAGTGTCAGTTATTCCAATGCCAGTTGTGTAGCGGAATAAGTTTCGAGTGAGTTTATTTCCAAAGCGACTTCTAAAAGGAATATCCTTTCGGTCAAAATTTCTTACTCCTAATAAGATATCATCTTGGTCAAAGGACGCTTGGTATAACGAACAAACATCTTTTGTACGATGTTGACCGTCAGCATCTACTGTAATTATTTTTTGGATAGAATGGCGTTCATTCAAAATGTAATGGAAAGCTGTTTTCAATGCTCTCCCTTTTCCTTGATTTGTTGGGTGATGAAGCACTTTCACTTCTGGAATTTTATCGATAGCTTCGAAAAAAGGAGCAAATTCCTTACCTGAGCCATCATTGACTATGATTATATGTAGAAAGCCCGTATTGATTAGCTGCTTAATCGTATGTAGGCAAGTGACTTCAGGTTAGTAAGCTGCTATAAGTATGCAAGTATGGTCCACACAATTCCCCCTCTCCAAACTGTACCCAAATCTATGAAAATTAAGCTCAATATAAAGGAAACTTCATCATTATGTCGAATCTTGTACTTAACATCATTTGGTTAGGAGCGTGACGTGATGACTGAATTACAACCTATTTTAGTAGGGAAGAATGAACAACCATAAATAGATGAATAGATTTTCAGCAACAAAAAACCATGCGAGAGATCAACTCCTGCATGGTTCTAAGATTCAATTACGTAAAAAGCCAATATTAGTAACGAAATAATGAGTGTATTCAGTACGTAATACGTATTCCTTGTAATTTGCCTGTCAAAAAAAGGAGAACGATCAACTAATTTATAGCTTACGACCATAATTAAAATGAGGATGATTATCGATAAAAAAGTGGACATATTATAAACATGAATATCAATAAAGCGCACAAAAATAAGTGTTGCTGCCATTATAACGCCATATGCAACTCGTTTTAATTCCATCATTTATCCCCCTTCCTATTTAATTATTATAACAACTTGGTCTGTGGATAGGAAGGGAACATAGAGGTATCAACAACGTCGTACATTTAAAGGTAAGGGAGAATTCACATGATTCAATTTGTAGGGTTTGAAAAGCAATATTTATCGTCTATGGCAAGTCTTTTAGCAAAAAGACATGAAGTGGAACGGAGTCGTTATTCATTCCTGCCACAACAGTTTKAAGACCCAAAAGTAACGGAAGCTCTTCTTCAGAAAGAAGTAGAAAAACCATTCGTTAATGGTATTGTGGCACTTCGGGAAGACCATGTAATTGGGTATATGTTATATGAGTTCAAAGAAGACGCGAAAAAGGGTCGTCATATTAAGATTGACTATCCATACATAGCCATTGCAGAAGATGCTCATCCCAGACTTGTCCGATTATTATACGCTGAAGCGGGTGCAGAATGGATAGCGGGTGGCTATTTCCAACATATTATATACGTTCCAATTGGTTATGATCGTTTAGTTTACGAATGGTTAGATCAAGGATTTAGGTTCGAACAAAAATATGCAATACTTRATCTTCAAAATTATATACCAAAAGCAAAAGAGGCAGACAGAAACACATTAAGCGTTCGTCGATTAGCAGAAAGTGATACGGACATGCTAAAACGGATGTCACGTTGGAACAGTATTCACCAAGCGGCTTCGCCTTCTTGGAATCCAATAACGAAAGAGTCTCTGGAAGATGTAAAAAGTGGCTATGCGGCACTTGCAAAAGATTCCGAAGCTATCGTAATGATCGGGGAACAGGAAGATATTCCAGTTGGATTCCATGTATATTATGAAGCGGACTCCTCAGCTAATATGTATACACCTGAACGAACAGTGGAGCTTCCGGCAGCATCTACTAATCCTCAATATCGAGGACGTGGAGTAGGGAAAGCACTTGCAGATGCAAGTCATGCTCAGTTGAAAGAGTTGGGTTACGATTATTCTCTAGCCGATTGGCATACGCCGAACCACTTAGCATCCTATTTTTGGCCAAAACTCGGGTATCGACCGTTTATGATTCGCATGGTACGAAAAGTTGATAACCGAATTGCCTGGGCACATGGCCAATAAAATTCGGATTGTAGGCTCAGTTGGTAGTGGGAAAACAACGCTTGCTCGAAAACTTGCTCTTCAAAAAGGAATCGACATGTATTCATTAGATGACGTAGTCTGGTCAAGAGGCTCTGAAGGGGACTTAAGGAATTCAGATGAACAGCGTGATGCAATATTGGCCGATATCCTCCTTCAATCAACATGGATTATTGAAGGTAGTCATCTCGGCTGGTCGATGAAAACATTTGAAGAAGCAGATCAAATTTACTTCCTGCATCCAAGTTTACCGGTACGTATTTACAGAATTTCACGCAGGTTTATTCGACAAAAGAAAGGCATAGAACAGGTAGCTTATATCCCGACTTGGCGAATGTATAGTCGAATGTTTAAGTGGACGTATCAATATGAAACGAAATACAAAAAACAAGTCCGTAACATACTAAAAAACACACCGGAAAATGCGATTGAAATTCGCGATGGTAAAGAGTTAGGAGTTTGAAAATGAAAAATCAACCGTTTGTGGCATCATGGAGTGGTGGTAAAGATTCGGCCATGGCCTATTACCGCGCAATCCAGTCGGGCATGACCCCGAAACGATTGCTAACGATGTTTCAAGAAGATGAAGAAGTGTCAAAGTCACACGCATTGCCATTAAAAGTGGTACAAGCTCAGGCGGCTCGTTTGGATATTCCGTTAATGATTCGTGGAGCAGGTTGGGACGATTATGAATCAAAGTTTATTGATGCTATGGATGAGTGTCGAGCAGATGGAATTACACATGGAGTATTTGGCGACATTGATTTAGAAGGACACTTAGAATGGGTTCAAAAAACGTGTGCCAAATCAGGCATTGTACCGATACATCCACTTTGGCAGGAACCACGTCGTTCGATTTTAGAAGAACTGTTAGCAGTTGGTTTCGAAGCGGTGATCGTTGTGGTCAATACAAACATGATGCCGGCAGAATATGTAGGTCGAATATTTACACGACAATTGATGGATGAGTTAGAATCGCTAGGCATCGATTCATGTGGTGAAAATGGTGAGTTTCATACAGTAGTCATAGATGGCCCTATTTTTTCATCTCGTGTCCCCGTTACCTTTGGTGAAGTGCGAGAGAATGAAGGGTATGTGTTTTTAACTGTTTCTTTAGAAGCTTAATTTAAATAAAGCAGAAGGCAATCCTTTGGTCAGGATTGCCTTTTTTTGCGGTTTAGGAAAGATAGTCTTTTAACTCGTTTTCTAAAAATGGTTTTGCTTGTAAGAACTCAACAAACACACGGTATTTATTCATGTCATCCGTTGTAGGTTTTTTTCCTGTAAAGTAAGCACGTATCAATATGTTTTTTGGTGTATGTTCCATATCGATGAATTCGAGTAACTGCGCTTCATAACCAACAAGTTTCAATAACTCCGCTCGAATAGAATCTGTCGCAAGAGCAGCAAAACGTTCTTTTACTAGTCCATGCTGAAGCATAACCTCTAGAGCAGGGCTGTTCAGTTGTGTGTTTAACTCATGTTGACAACAAGGCACACTCAAAATTACTTTTGCACCCCACTTAACAGCGCGAGCAAGTGCCATATCTGTTGCAACATCACATGCATGGAGTGTGACTACCATATCTACAGATGTTTCTTCATTGTAGTCATTAATATCCCCAACTAAAAACTCAAGGTGCTCATAATTCAAGTCATCCGCGATTTGTTGGCATTCTTCAATAACTTCTTTTTTTAAATCGAGCCCTGTGACGCGAATATCTAGCCCTTTTTCAATATGCAGATAATGATATAGCGCGAATGTTAAATAGGATTTCCCGGACCCGAAATCTAAAATTCGAACTGGCCGATCTTTCGGAAGATAGTCGAGAGCATCATCTATGAATTCAACAAAACGATTGATTTGACGGAACTTATCATGCTTTTGCTTTTTAACTTTGCCATCAGGAGTTTGAACACCTAGACGCACCAAAAACGGATAGGAAGTATCTTCGTCCAGCAAATAGTTTTTCTTTCGGTTGTGAGAAAGGTTGACTACTTTTTTAGAATTGACACGCTCTGATTTCCAAAGCACTTTAAACTTCTTGGAAAGTTGAATTTGGATTTTTTCCTCTTCAAATTCTGCCTGGACTTGTCGAAATTGTTGAAGCAGAAGATTAATTTTTTCTGGCACATCTGACAAATCGAGATTTTCATGCTTTAACACGCGTTCATGCTGATATTCAAACTGAATCATGTATATTCCTTTTAATTCGACAGGCTTTAATCGCACGCGTTTTACTTCATCTGACTTGGCACGAGGTTGACTAATTGTTGAAGAGATTAACTGTTTGTTGTTGATTAAATCCGTTATTTGATCGAGCATTTCTTGGAATTCCATACAATCCGCCTTCTTTTCAAGTTTCTTAACGATAGTTTATCACATTCACCATGACTCCATTTCTTATGAGTTTGTCCGAGCTAAAATCGCTGAATGGTTGGAAAGATGATTTGAATGGATGAAACACATCGTGAGTGGATGGAAAGTTGATTTGAATGGATGAAAACACAGTATGAGTGGATGAAAAGTCGATTTGAATGGATGAAAACCTATAAATGGTCGCAAACCTATTTTAAGTTGTGGGAAAGTTGAGTATGTTTGATGGAAAATATATGAATGGACAAAAAGTTAAATTGAAAGAACCCACTCAACTCACATCGCTTTAAACTAAAAAGCCTCTCTTCATCCGAGTGGCTTAATCAAATTTCCCATAGTTGTTCAATGGTGCTTTCGTTATTAACAATGGTAAGCGAATAAACGTCTGGATTGCTTAGTGATTTCCATTCTTGAAAACCAACTGAATCATCAAAGTGTTTCAGAACCAAACTTATTAGATTACCATGTGTGACGAGCACACAATTGTTTGGTGATTCGTTTACAACTTTAAGGGCACGGTTAGTGGCTTCACGACTTGATTCGCCACCTTCAAGTTTCAAGTCGAAATCTGTAAATGTTTCTTCAAGAAGCTCTAGCCAATTGGGTAAATCAGACGTGCTTAAGATTCTTTCAGCCAAATTCTCATCAATCGTGATTGAAATGTTTTTTAATTGAGCTGTTGGTTGTATGGAATGTTGAGCACGTGCAAATGGACTGGAAATGATGTGATCAATCTTTATGTCTTTGAAAAAGGAGGCTAACTCTACAGCTTGTTGATGCCCCAATTCGGTTAATCTGGCGTCGCGTTCTTGTCCAGTTGCTGAACAATGGCGAACGAGATATACCATTTTCATCTTCCAGTCACTCCTTTACTAATCATTCTTCTTTTTAAAAGTATACGATAAAAAACCCTGAAGCAATATGCTTCAGGGCCAGAGATTAAACTAGTTTTTTCATTAAATTAGCCATCTCAATTGCATTAGTTGCAGATTCCCAGCCTTTATTCCCAGCTTTTGTTCCTGCACGTTCGATTGCTTGTTCAATCGTGTCTGTCGTTAACACGCCGAAAATTACCGGGATATCGTGTTGATATCCTGCATTGGCAACACCTTTTGCAGCTTCATTACATACAAAATCAAAGTGTGGCGTCGAACCACGGATTACAGTACCAAGGGTAATGACGGCATCGTATTTTTTTGACGCAGCCATTTGTTTAGCTGCAAGTGGAATCTCAAATGCGCCTGGCACCCATGCAATTGTTACATTTGCATCATCCACACCATGTCTTTTAAGAGCGTCTTCGGCTCCACCTAAAAGTTTACTTGTAATGAATTCATTGAAACGTCCAACGACAATTCCAACTTTCAGTTCGGATCCAATTAAATAGCCTTCTAAATGTGTAGTCATGTATAAGCTCCTCTATTAACTTAGGAAATGCCCAAGTTTCGTTTTTTTAGTTTTCATATAATTTTCATTGTCTGTATGTGATGGAATTTCAATTGCTACGCGCTCAGTTACTTCTAATCCATAACCATCTATACCAGCAATTTTCCTAGGGTTATTAGTCAAGAGTTTCATTTTACCTATTCCTAAATCTCGTAAAATTTGTGCTCCAATGCCGTATTCACGTAGGTCATCTGCAAAGCCAAGCTGTTGATTGGCTTCTACAGTATCTAAGCCCTTATCTTGGAGAGCATATGCTTTTAGTTTGTTCATTAAGCCAATTCCACGACCTTCTTGTCGCAAATAAACTAAGACGCCGGAGCCTGCTTCTTCAATTTGTTTTAATGATGAATGAAGTTGTGCACCACAATCACATTTCCGAGAAGCAAAAACATCCCCAGTTAAACATTCTGAATGAACACGAGTGAGAATAGGTGTGTCGGTTGAAATCTGACCTTTAATGAGGGCAATATGTTCTTTGCCTGTCAACGTTTCCGTGTAACCAACCACTTGAAAATCACCATATTCAGTTGGTAAAAGAATTTCAACTTCACGTGTAATTAATTTTTCATTCTTTTGTTTGTAAGCAATTAATTCAGCGATAGTTAAGATGCCGATATTTAATCGTTCAGCAATTATCACGAGGTCATCGAGTCTGGCCATAGAACCATCTTCATTCATAATTTCACAAATGACGCCTGCTGGAGAAGATCCTGCTAATAAGGCTAAATCAACAGCTGCTTCTGTATGTCCTGCACGTTTCAATACGCCGCCTTTTTTTGCAATCAAAGGGAAAACATGGCCAGGGCGTTTAAAGTCAGTCGCTTTCGATTCACTGTTTATCATTTGAAGAATCGTATGAGAACGTTCAAATGCACTAATGCCAGTCGTTGTATCCTTATGATCTACACTGATGGTGAAAGCTGTCCCATAAGGGTCTGTATTTTGGTCTGTCATTAAACCGAACTGAAGCTGCTGAGCAATTTCCTCAGCTACTGGTACACAAATTAAGCCTTTACCTTCAGTGGCCATTAAATTGATGATTTCTGGAGTGGCAAATTCTGCAAGAGCAATAAAGTCACCCTCATTTTCACGGTCTTCATCATCCACTACAATAATGGCTTGTCCTTTTGCCAATGCTTCAACTGCTTTTTCTACTGTATAAAACATCAAGAAACCTCCTATTTAAAATCCGTGTTCTGATAACCATTCTTTTGACATATTGGATTTAGATAAGTGAATGCGCTCTGTATATTTAGCGAGCATGTCACATTCAATATTTACTTTGTCTCCAATACCTTTGTCTCCAAGTAGTGAATCAATTTGTGTTGTAGGAATTAAGGAAATAGAAATCGATGATCGATCAACATGAAAAATAGTAAGAGATGTCCCATCGACTGCAACAGAGCCTTTTAACATCATGTATTTCATTAGACTAGGCTCTAATTCAATCTTTTTGGTAATGGCATTGGTTTCTTTTCTGATGGACCTAATGACACCAATGCCATCGATATGTCCACTAACAAAGTGACCGCCGAAACGCCCATTAGCAGACATGGCACGCTCTAAATTGACACGTGAGTTGGACGATAATTGTGCTAATGTAGTGGATTTAAAGGTTTCCGGTATAACATCTACTACAAACAAATCTTTCGTAAACGAAGAAACTGTTAAACAAACGCCATTAACTGATATACTATCGCCTCTATTTACATCATCTAAAACCGTTTTTGCTCGAATGGTTAATTCGAGTGCGTGTGGTTTTCGTTGAATGGATGTAACAGTACCGATTTCTTCAATGATACCCGTGAACAAATTCTTTATCCTCCTGACTGAAAAGAGCATTAATGCGAACATCAAAGCCTGAATTTTGGTAATTATAGAATTTGTTTTGCAGTTACATGATTAATCCAACGACAAAATAAATTCGTCGTTACGATATGGTTGAAACTGCTTATGTTGAAAAGGTCGAGCTAGAGTGAATAGGTTTTGGTTTTTTTCCACCATGGGGCAAACGGGTGGTAAGGAAAGGGAAATATAGAAGTACCTCGTTCTCGTTAATGAAATGACATCTAAACCATGACAAAAAATCTCCTCGCAAAAGCGAGAAAGCCAGAATTTAACGGTAAGTATTAGATGTAAGTATTAATGAGACAGAAGCAATTTTAATGGAATGTGTAAATGCTCGACTACATATTAAATGAAGTGATTAGTGAGCATAACAAAAAAACCTCTTTTTATTCTTCTCCCATCCAGACTATACTGTCGGTGTTGGATTTGCACCAACTCCACCGCTACTTTTTCAAGTACCGGGTCACGGACTTACAAATTTGCATTTGCTCACCGCCGGTAAGGAATTTCACCTTGCCCCGAAGAATATAAAGTGACTATTTGTCTTTTTAATAGTAGCACAATTGTATGCAAATGATAAATTCATTTGCACAATACCCCACTTTCCGATTTTGCAGATGTTTTTCAGTGATATAAAGATGATTAAGCCCATACAATTCGTCTGAATTTTGTGATAACATTAGATTGTTCATGAATATCGCAAAGGGGGAATTTTTTATGTTAATCCAACAAACAGTCGGCACGGTAGTTAGAGAAATAGCCAAAAGCTATCCGACTACAGAAGCGTACGTATATCCAGAACATAATATTCGCAAAACATATGAGCAATTTGACAAAGAAACGGATCACTTAGCGAAGGCCTTCATGGGGATGGGGATTGCAAAAGGTGAACACGTGGCTATTTGGTCAGACAACAAACGTGAATGGTTACTGAGTCAATTTGCGACAGGTAAAATGGGTGCTGTTCTAGTCACGGTAAATACCAATTACCAAGAAAAAGAACTCGAATATTTGTTGGATCAATCGGATGCAACAACTCTTATTTTAGGTGAAGAATTTAAAGGTACTTCATATATAGATGTAATTAATGCGGTGTGCCCAGAAGTGCAGACTTCGGTAAAGGGAAATATACAATCGGAACATTTACCTTTTCTAAAACGCGTTATTGTAATGAGTGAAAACGAATATCCAGGTATTTATACTTGGCGAGAATTTGAAACACATGCATCTAAAATTACGGATGAAGAGCTTGATGAAAGATTGGACTTATTGCATGTGGATGACGTCATTAATATTCAATATACATCGGGTACTACTGGCTTTCCGAAAGGCGTCATGCTTACACATATGAACGTCGTCAACAACGGGCAAATCATTGGTGATTTTATGAAGTTAACACCACAAGACCGGTTATGCATTCCTGTACCTTTTTTCCATTGCTTTGGTTGTGTATTAGGGACGTTAGCAGCAGTTACTCATGGTACAACAATGGTATTACTGGAACAATTTGATCCGAAACGCGTTCTTCAAGCTGTGCAAGATGAAAAATGTACCGGACTTCACGGAGTACCGACTATGTTTATTGCCGAATTAAATCATCCAGATTATAAAAAATATGATACATCGTCACTACGCACAGGAATTATGGCAGGTTCTCCTTGTCCAATTGAGGTAATGAAAAAAGTTATCGACGACATGGGAGCAAGTGAAATAACTATTTGTTATGGACAAACTGAAGCATCGCCTGTTATTACACAAACGCAATCAGATGATGCTATTGAAAAACGAGTAGCAACAGTTGGAAAACCACATCCACACGTGGAAGTGAAAATTATTGATCCTGTTACTAATGAAGAGTTACCTATTGGAACACCAGGTGAATTGTGTACACGTGGCTATCACATCATGAAAGGTTACTACAAAAATGAAGCAGCTACACACGCTGCAATTGACAATGAAGGATGGCTTCATACAGGGGATATCGCGATTTTGGATAGCGAAGGATATATCGAAATTACTGGAAGAATAAAAGATATGGTCATTCGTGGTGGAGAAAATGTCTATCCTCGTGAAATTGAAGAATTCCTATATCAGCACCCCAACATTCAAGATGTCCAAGTAGTTGGAGTTCCTGATCCAAAGTATGGGGAAGAGCTAATGGCTTGGATAATTGCTAAAGATGGGGTAAGACTAAGTGAAGAAGAAATTCGAGCATATTGTAAAGGGAAAATTTCACATCATAAAATACCGCGCTATATCGAATTTATCAAATCATATCCAATGACAGCATCGGGTAAAATCCAAAAGTATCTACTAAGGGAAATGTCTAAAGATAAAATACCCACAACATAATTCGACATATTTCCCGGGAAATAGCAAAAAGCTGTTAAACGTTGGTAATTATGCGTTTTAGTAGAGAAATATCGAAAAAATATGCTCGTTCTTCTGATGTTTGTTTGTTATGATGAAGTAGAAATACTCAAAACATTCAAGGAGGAACAAATATGTCTGATTATGTATATCAATTAATTGCTATAATTATCTATATGTCTGCAATGCTTTATATTGGTTATTATTCTTACCGAAAAACAGCTAACTTAACGGATTATATGTTAGGTGGACGTTCTTTAGGTCCCATGGTTACAGCGTTAAGTGCTGGAGCAGCAGACATGTCAGGTTGGTTATTGATGGGTTTACCAGGAGCAATCTATGCAACAGGTTTAGTAGAAGCTTGGATAGCTGTTGGTTTAACAGCAGGAGCTTATTTAAACTGGTTGCTAGTTGCACCACGTTTACGTGTGTATTCACAAGTTTCGAATGATTCCATTACAATTCCAAGTTTCTTGGAAAACCGCTTGAAAGATACTTCACGTTTATTGCGTGTCGTTTCTGGTATCATCATTTTGGTATTCTTTACGTTCTATGTATCGTCAGGAATGGTAGCGGGTGGCGTCTTCTTTGACGAGTCATTCGGTTTAGACTATCATACAGGTCTTTTGATTGTATCGGCAGTAGTTATAGCCTATACACTGTTTGGTGGATTCCTTGCAGTAAGTTACACAGACGTTGTACAGGGACTAATTATGTTCTTGGCGTTGATTTTGGTACCTACTATCGGATTATTTATGGTGGGCGGCTTCGACGGCGCAGCAGAAAGCATTCGTTCTGTTGATCCGTCACGCTTGAGCTTGCTTGAAGGAGCAACTGGATTAGGTGTCATTTCTGCTATTGCTTGGGGTCTTGGCTACTTTGGCCAGCCACATATCATTGTTCGCTTTATGGCAATCAGTTCTGTAAAAGAAACAAAACAAGCACGTCGTATCGGGATTGGTTGGATGGCCTTAAGTTTGGCTGGAGCCATTGCGACAGGTTTAATTGGAATCGCTTACTATCAGCAAAATGCTGGTGAAACATTGGGTGACCCTGAGGCAGTCTTTATTGCATTAGGACAAGTTATTTTCCATCCATTTATCGCAGGTATTATGTTGGCAGCTGTACTTGCTGCAGTTATGAGCACGATTTCTTCTCAATTAATCGTTACTTCTTCAGCCTTGATTGAAGATTTGTACAAAGCTGTTATTAACAAAGATGGTTCAGATAAGCATTTTGTGTTGCTGGGACGTCTTGCAGTACTGCTTGTATCAGTGATTGCTATGTTTATTGCATGGGAACAAAGCACGACTATCTTAGATTTAGTTGCATATGCTTGGGCTGGTTTTGGTGCTGCTTTCGGGCCTGTTATTTTGCTATCACTATTCTGGAGAAAGCTTACTACTTGGGGCGCTTTATCAGGTATGGTCGTTGGAGCAACTACAGTGGTTATTTGGGGGAATAATGAAACCCTTAAAGGCTTAATTTATGAAATTGTTCCAGGATTTGTTCTCTGTTTAATCGTTGCGGTTGTCGTAAGTCTAATTACGTACCGTAAGAATGCAGAAATCGATCGTGAATTTGATGAAACAATGGAATTATTAAAAAGAGACAGATAAGATTCAAACCCACAGTTAAATAAACTGTGGGTTTTTTTATATAACTCCTTAACAAATTCAATAATTGCACATTCATTCTTAGCTCCCCATAATGTAAGTGAGGAGGGGTGTATATGATAGAACTAGATCATGTCGTGTATTTTAGTGAAAAGTCCCCGGAATTACTTGTACGAGAACATAAAGGTACATCAATCGGTGGTAAACATAAAAATTGGGGAACGGTAAATGCATTAACCTATACAAAAAACAGTTATATTGAGTATTTATCAGTAGAGCATATGAACATCGCAAAACAAGCGAATCATCCGTTAACGAATCTTTTGCTACACGATCTTGATGATGGCGAAGGATGGGGAACGATTTGTCTACGAACAGACAATATTACGGAACTTAATGAAAGATTAAATCGTGAAGGATGGGTCACTTCTGGTGTGTTAGATGYCGAGCGAGAAACCTCTTCCGGATTTATTCGAAAATGGAAAATGCTTTTTATCCAGCAAGTAGTTTCGGATAAGTTACCATTTCCATTTTTTATTGAATGGGAAGAACCGTTTGAAGAGCGCATGCAAAGTCTAAGAGAAGATGGAACATTGAAAACCATTAATGAACGTCTTCTAATATCACAATGTACAATTGCTGTGCAAGATCCAATTACCTATTTAAAAGAATGGAGCAAGCTTTTAAATGTTACCCTTTCAGGAAATTCAATAAGATTGTCAAATTGTGAGCTCGTTTTCTTATTAAGCAAACATGAACGAGAGCKTTTAGTAAATGTTCAGGTCAAAGAAATAGACTAACTGAAGAATTAGTAAAACACATGCGATTTTTGCATGTGTTTTTTTGGTTAAAAAAATATCAAACTCAAAATATAATAGATTAGTAGATAATAGATTGACTTTCTAATATAATATTGTTTTAATTTTAATAGTATTCAGAAAAATACAAAAACAGAGAGGTGTATGAATTGGTAGAAAAGATAGCAAGCCGTCCAAAAACAAGAAAGGCACGCTCGGAACTTCCAGACCTTCCGAATTATAAGGCAATTGAAGAATCTCAAAATTTTAAAGCACTTATGAAGAAGAAAAAAAGATTTTTAATTCCAAGTACTATCCTGTTTCTAGGTCTTTATATTCTTTTTCCATTAATTATTTCATATACAAATGTGTTAAATTCATCATTTATCGGAGACATTTCGTGGAGTTGGGTGTATGCTCTGGGATTGTTTGTTATGACATGGATTCTTGTAACAATTTACATGAAGAAGGCTGCGGAATTTGATGGTATGGCAACTGAAACACTTAAAGAATTTAATTACAAAGAGGAGGAGAATTTATGAATCCTATAGTAATAACTATGTTTCTTGTCATTGTCGGAATCACGCTTGTTGTTACATACTTTGCAGCAAAGAAAACAAATACGACCAGTGAATTTTATACAGCTGGTGGAGGTTTAACTGGCTGGCAAAACGGACTTGCTATCGCCGGAGATTATTTATCTGCAGCTTCTTTCTTAGGAATAGCAGGAGCCATTGCATTATATGGATTTGATGGATTCTTGTTCTCTATCGGATATTTAGTAGCTTATTTGGTTGTGTTATTTATTGTAGCTGAGCCACTACGAAACTTAGGGAAATACACGTTAGCTGATATGATCAACTCTAGATTTAATGCTAAGAAAGTACGTGCAGGTGCGGCAATTAGTTCAATTACGATTGTTATTTTTTATATGATTGCACAATTGGTTGGAGCGGGTGCCTTAATACAATTGCTTTTCGATATTCCATATTGGATTGCCGTTTTATTAGTAGGAATTATGATGACGATTTATGTTTTATTTGGAGGTATGACTGCAACAAGTTGGGTGCAAATTATTAAAGCGGTCTTACTGATGACTGGTACAGTTATCATTTCATTTTTAGTATTAATGAAATTCAATTTCAATATTTTAGAGATGTTTACATTTATGAAAACAGCAACGCCACATGGGGCGGATTATTTAAATCCAGGTGTTAAATATAAGATGCCGCTAGATACACTTTCTCTTATGATTGCTCTCGTTTTAGGTACAGCAGGACTGCCGCATATATTAATGCGATTTTTTACAGTTCGTGACGCTAAAACAGCACGGAGTTCGGTTATGTGGGCGACATGGATTGTTGGTATTTTCTATGTAATGACAATCTTTTTAGGATTTGGCGCGGCTGCTTTTGTGGGACAAGATTTGATTGTGTCGACCAATCCTGCTGGCAACATGGCCGCTCCACTATTAGCTCAAGCTCTTGGTGGGGATCTCTTAATGTCCTTTGTTTCAGCAGTGGCATTCGCAACCATTTTAGCTGTTGTAGCTGGACTTGTTCTATCTGGTGCCTCAGCATTTGCACATGACATTTATGGTCAAATTATTAAAAAAGGAAAGGCCACTGACAGAGAACAAATGCTAGCTGCTCGTTATGCTTCTCTAGGTGTAGCGGTTTTCTCCATCATCTTGGCTTTATTTGCTCAAAGTTTAAATGTTGCTTTTCTAGTGTCTCTTGCATTTTGTATAGCAGCGAGTGCTAACTTGCCAGTTATCATATACACGATTTTCTGGAACAAGTTCAATACGACAGGTGCTATTTCTTCAATGGTAACGGGACTTGTTTCTGCTATAGTCCTAGTATCCATAAGTCCTAGTGTGATGAACCCTGTTGAAGGAGTTGCGATTATTACAGGCAATCCAATCTTCCCATTAACAAATCCCGCTCTAGTTTCAGTACCGCTTGGTTTCATCGGTGGTTGGTTGGGGACACTACTTTCGAAGGAAGCAAATGAATTAAAATATGCTGAAGTAAAAGTGAAAGCAAATACGGGAGGATTCAGACAACTGTAAGAGAAGTTGTATCTACTTAAATGAGTATGTTACGATGTATGCATTATTAAGGAACGGAGGTTTTCCAAATGATTAATTACACATTCCGATGGAACACTTTGCGATGAAACTGAATAAAGCAAAGAACTGCTACTGGGCAGTTTAATCGGGATATGTCTATTCATTTTGAAAACCAAGTTACTATTTAGAAAAACACAGCTTGTACCTCACAATGGTGCAAGCTGATGTCATTTCTTGAACTGATATTTTTAGGTATTTTTATCAGTGCAAGAAAAGTGTGAGACCTGGACTCACTTTTTCTTTACTATTAAATGGCAGAAAAAAGGGATATTTCGATTTTCTCTCGGTAGACTTTGAGGAGGAAATGACACTTGGAAGAATTACTTGAACGCGCCATTGTTGTTGGCGTTAATTTGAAAAAAGACGAACATTTTGAATATGGTTTAGAAGAATTACACAACTTGGCCGAAGCATTAAACGTTGAAGTGGTAGGCGAAGTTACTCAAAATTTAGATCGTGTAAATTCTGCGCATTACGTAGGAAAAGGGAAAATTGACGAAATTAAAGCTTTTTATGATGAAGCAGATGCAAACTTAGTTATTTTTAATGATGAGCTATCACCTTCTCAAATACGAAACCTAGAAGAAGCACTTGAATGTAAAGTCATTGACCGTACAATGTTGATTTTAGATATCTTTGCTCGTCGTGCGAAGTCGAAAGAAGCTCAAATGCAAGTGGAATTAGCCCAGCTTCAATACATGTTACCTCGATTAATTGGTTTACGTGCTTCTCTTGGTCGTCAAGGTGGTGGTACGGGTGGCGGATTCAAAAACCGTGGTGCGGGGGAAACAAAACTTGAACTCGACCGCCGAAAAATTGAAGATCAAATTGCCAAACTTCGTCGTGATTTAGAGCATGTAAAAGAACAACGAGTAACACAAAGAAAACAACGCAAGAAAAACGAAGTTCCAGTTGTATCGATTGTTGGATATACGAATGCAGGGAAATCAACCGTCATGAACCGGTTGCTTGCCAAAACTGGACAACTGGATGACAAGCAAGTGTTTGAAAAAGATATGTTGTTCGCGACTCTTGAGACATCTGTTCGACAAATTCGTTTGCCGGATCAAAAAGAATTCTTACTTACTGACACGGTAGGTTTCGTTAGTAAATTACCGACCCATTTAGTAAAAGCTTTTCGTTCCACATTGGAAGAAGCACGCGAAGCAGATTTACTATTACATGTGGTGGATGTTTCAAATGAAGAGTATCGCTATATGATGCACGTTACGAACGAAACATTGCACGCAGTGGGCGTTGAAGATGTGCCAACCCTTGAGTTATACAATAAATCGGACTTAGCAGAGCTCAACTATCCGCGCGTGAGTGGAAATAGTCTTTGGATTTCTGCTAAAGAAGGCAAAGGTTTAGACGAATTACTTGAAACGATTCGTACACATATTTTTGCTGATTATAAGATGTGCCGCATGCTCATTCCGTATGAGCGGGGGGACATTGTGTCTTATTTGAATGAACAAGCATCTGTTCAGACATCTGAGTATGAAGAAGAAGGCACATTGATTAAAGTTGAATTAAGACAATCCGATTACGAACGGTATCATGAGTTCGTTCTTGGGAAATAAAAAACGCATTTCCGATTTTTTCGGAAATGCGTTTTTCTTTAGGTTAAATAAAGATACACTAATTTTCATCCACTGAATGTGTGTTTTCATCCAGTCAACTTTGGTTTCCATTCATTCAGTGTGTGTGTTCATCCACTCAACTTGGGTTTCCATCCATTCGCTTGGAGAAGGACTCCATTCTTCCGGAGAAAGACACCCGTTTCGCTTTTTAGTCTTGGAATTGGATATTATGGAGTCTTGCGAACAAACCATCCGCTTCAACAAGATCAGAATAAGTGCCATCTTCCGCTATTCCATCTTTTGTGACGACAAGGACGCGGTCCGCATCACGTATTGTTGCGAAACGGTGGGCAATAATAAGGGTTGTCCGGTTTTCAGCAAGTTCTGCTAATGAATGTTGAATAATTCTTTCGGTTTCCGTATCTAGCGCAGAAGTCGCCTCATCCAAAATAAGAATAGGTGGATTTTTTAAGAACATACGAGCGATTGCTAAACGTTGCTTTTGGCCGCCAGATAATTTCAATCCTCGTTCACCGATTTGCGTATCATATCCAGCAGGAAGCTCAGAAATGAATTCTTCTAAATGGGCTTTTCGAGCAGCCTCTAACACTTCTTCATTTGTTGCATCTTTCTTACCATACGCAATATTTTCGCGAATTGTCCCTGTAAATAAGAAAACATCTTGTTGAACAATACCAATTTGTGAGCGTAAGGAATGCTTTGTCATATCCCGAATATCTATTCCATCAATTGATATTGACCCATTTAGGACATCATAAAACCGTGGAATCAATGAACAAATAGTCGTTTTTCCAGAACCAGAAGGACCAACAAAGGCCACCGTTTCTCCAGCCTTCACCTTGAGATTAATATCTGAGAGTACTTTTTTGTGTTGATCATAACCGAAGTCCACACCATTAAATGAAATGTTCCCCTGTAAATGATTAACTGTTATAGCGTTTTCTCGATCGACAATTTCCGGATCTTGTTCAATTAAATCTAAGAATCGTCTGAAGCCGGCCATGCCTTTTGGATAAAGTTCCAGTAGCGCACTAATCTTATCAACGGGTTTTATTAAAACATTAATAAATAATACAAAGCTTACTAGTTCTCCATTTGTTAATCTGCCGTTAACTGTGAACCATGCGCCGACAACCAAGACGACCAGTGTCATGAGGCGGGTCATCATGTAAATACTGGAATGTGTTCCAGACATTACTTTATAGGCGACCAATTTTGCTAATCTAAACTGTCCGTTGTCATGTTTGAAACGTTTGATTTCAAACTCTTCATTTGTGAAAGATTGAACAACGCGAGCACCAGAAACACTGTCTTCTACTCGACCATTCACATCAGCAATTTTAATGTACATGTTCTTCCATGCTTTATTCATTTTAATATTACTGAATGCCACAAGGATAGTGAGGAATGGAACCATAATAATCGCAATGATTGCAAGCTCAGGATTGATATTGTACATGATAATAAAAGCACCAATAAAAGTCATAATTGCGATAAAGAAGTCTTCTGGGCCATGGTGAGCAAGCTCACCTATATCAAATAAATCGTTTGTAATTCGGCTCATCACATGGCCTGTTTTGGTGTTATCAAAAAAACGGAATGATTGGCGTTGTACATGAGTAAAGAGTTGTTCACGCATGTCCGTTTCTATATTAATACCTAGCTTGTGCCCTAAGTAACTAACGATATATTGAAGTACAGTACTAATCAAATAAACGGCTAGTAGGAGGACACTGACTGTGACAATTGAATCCCATTCGCCAGAAGGCAGCAATTCGTCAATAAACCATTGTACTGCTAAAGGAAAAGCAAGCTCTAAAATAGCGACAATAATGGCGCTGGTAAAGTCGATCATAAACAGACGTTTATGAGGACGATAATAAGAAAAGAATTTCTTAATCATATAGTTTCTCCTCGTGTTTTTAATACTGGCAATTATAACGGAAAAAGGTCCTAAACACGACAGAAAACTTCTGAACACGAAGGAAATCAAAGTATTTCAAGTTCCGAATGTTTTTTGACAATTTAGAGAGAGAACGTTAAAATGTAAAAGTTGTCTTTTTACTGATAAAGAAGTCCGACCTTTATTGTCAGTATATTTTGCACATTCTTTCATAAAAAGCGAACGAATGTGTATTTCTTAAAATTAAAAAGAAAGAAGGGAAAAGAATGGCGACAAGAGAAGAAATCGTCCAGTCGGTTCCTCAAAAAGGATTCTTTGGACATCCAAAAGGCTTATTAAGCTTATTCTTTACAGAGTTTTGGGAGCGTTTTTCATACTACGGTATGCGCGCAATCTTACTCTACTATATGTATTACGAATTAAATCAAGGAGGACTTGGTTTAGAACATTCAACTGCGAACTCGATTATGGCAGTATACGGATCACTTGTATATATGTCCGGGATTATCGGAGGATGGATTGCAGACCGATTACTAGGTACGACCAAAACCGTATTCTACGGTGGTATAGCAATAATGGTAGGACACTTAGCTTTAGCATTACCTGGTGGAATAAACACGCTATTCATTTCAATGGCGTTTATCATAATTGGTACAGGTTTACTAAAACCAAATATTTCAAGTATTGTCGGTGAAATGTATTCAGATAACGATGTTCGTCGTGACTCTGGATTCAGTATTTTCTACATGGGAATCAACATGGGTGCATTTATCGCACCATTAATAGTAGGAACAATAGGTCTTAACTATAACTTCCACTTAGGTTTTGGAATTGCGGCAGTTGGTATGTTATTAGGATTAGTTGTTTTCATGGTTACGAAAAAGAAATATCTTGGATTAGCTGGTTCATATGTTCCGAACCCTCTACCTAAAGAAGATCGCAATAAAATGCTTTTACGCGTAGCAATTGGCTTAGCGGTAATAGCAATTATTGGCTACTTCTTAATTGAAAAAGGTATTATGACCATAGACGTCTTTACAATGATGGTATCGATTTTAGGTATCGTCATTCCAACAATTTACTTTATCGTCATGTATCGCAGCTCTAAAACAAACGCAGATGAAAAATCACGTGTTCTTGCATACATTCCATTGTTTATTTCTGCAATGGTGTTCTGGGCAATCGCTGAGCAAGGTTCAATCATATTAGCTCAATACGCAGATCAACGTACAGACTTAACCATTGGTTCTTGGGAGATTTCTCCAGCATGGTTCCAATCTTTAAACCCACTATTTGTTATTGCAATTGCACCAGTATTCGCATGGTTGTGGGTACGTCTAGGTGAAAGACAACCGTCTACGCCTAAGAAGTTCGCATTTGGTTTATTCTTTGCGAGTATGTCATTCCTAGTTATGATTATTCCGGCATACATTAACGGAACTGAAACGTTAGTTAGCCCATACTGGTTAGTTTTAAGTTTCTTCCTTGTGGTAATTGGTGAATTGCTTCTTTCTCCAGTTGGATTATCAGCAACGACAAAACTTGCACCACAGGCTTTTGCAGCACAAACAATGAGTTTGTGGTTCTTAACAAACGCATCTGCTCAAGCAATTAACGCGCAAGTGGTGAAATTCTATAAACCAGAAAATGAAATCGTTTATTTTGGTGTCATAGGGGTTATTGCACTAATCATTGGATTAATGTTGTTCTTCTTTGCACCGAAAATCGAAAAACTTATGCGTGGCGTACGTTAAATATAAAAGAGCAAAAGCCTACCGGTGATTCATTTATCGGTAGGCTTTTTAATATGGGAGAAGAAACCTTTTCAATTAAAAAAATCTTCAAATCTCAAAGAGAAACTTCCATTTGAAACCCTTTACGAGTAAACTCGTATTATATAGAAGAAAGAAAAAAGGAAAAGGTGGCGACAACATGAAGAAATGGAAGATGCTCATGGTTGCTAGTGTATTAACAGTAGGTTTGGCTGGATGTAATACAACTGCAACTCCTACTTCTGAAACTGCAAAGGACAAAAAAAGTGAATTAACACTTAAGCAAGTGTTTGATAAGTCTCTTGCACAATCGGAATCTATAAAAAGCTTAAATGCAGACGTTGAAATGTCGCAGTTAATAGAAGTACCTTCTCAAAATGTAGAGATGAATACAGTAACTAATATGAATATGGATATGTTCGTTGAGCCATTAAGTATTTATCAGAAAGGTACAACTTCCACATTGGTCCCAGGTGAAGATTCTTCTGTGCAACCGCAAGAAGTAGAAATTGAAAGTTATATGACAGATAAAGGATTTTTCATGAACCATAGCATGTCGGCACAGTGGGTAAAATTGCCAGAGGATATGTATGAGCAAATGATGTCAATGTCTCAAAAGCAAGCAGATCCATCTCAACAGTTGAAAGATTTAGAAATGTTTAAGGATGATTTTTCATTTGAACAAACAGAAGATATGTATGTACTTAAGTTATCTGCTTCAGGTGAAAAATTCAATGAGTTAATCAAGAAACAAGTAACTGAAACCATTCCCGCAGTGAAACTAGACCAAGAAAACATGTTAAAAGACATGAACATTGAAAAAGTTGATTATGAAATATTTATTGATAAAAAAACATTCAATACTTCTGCATTTAATATGGATTTGAAAATGTCAGTATCGGTTGAAGGAGAAGAGATGAAGATGTCTCAAGATTTGAAATCCACGTTTAATAAATTTGATGAAATCGAACCGATTACAGTTCCTCAAGAAGTTCTAGATAATGCAAAAGAAATGTAATACAAAGCCTTCCCCAAAAATGTTTTGGGGAAGGCTTTTAATATTATTCTGCTATCTTTTTAATAAGTAAATCCTGCAGGTGTGTTTTTTAACACCACTACAACTTTATGTTCATCTAACTTTTCTTCTAATTTTTCTGCTTCTGGTTGACTGAACCCAAGTTCTTCAAATTGCGCGCGAAGTTCGTCTCCTTTTTTTCGGAAAACATTTGCAATCGATGTGCCTAAACCTTGTTCAGTTACACCAACTGTATTCGCGTCTGCCATATCAGCTACTTGATTTGTTCGATGATTTTCATGAGTTAGTACATATAGATCGTCCTCGTGAACACCTTTGGCTTTAATTTCTTGAATTCCACGAATGGCTTCATCATCAGTTAAATACTCTTTATACGTAACACTCATTATTAAAATCCTCCTTTAAATCGTTTTATTCTGACACATTAGTACTTTACCACTTCAATCATCGAATAAACTAAATCAAAGGAAACTCAAACGAAAGTCTTAGGTTCTCGACAATTGAATGATAAGGTAGTCGTAAAAATATGATGAAATATTTTCGAAGGAGCGAGAAGAATATGAAAAAATGGTTTTATCCCTTAGGATTTGTAACGCTTATTGGATTCATTACCTTATTTTTTAATTTTACGCATGAAGAAATGCAAGAGTTTGATAAAGAAATAGGAGAGGCACTAATTGGAAATGAATTCATTCGCTTCTTCCATTATATTGGTGAACCACTTTGGATTGCTTCTGCCGCTTTCATCTTAATTATATATTTAGCTTTTAATCGCAAGAATTATCGCGGGATGTTATTTGTGTTATTTACAGTAGCAGGCGGAAACTTGTTAAATCATTTATTGAAAGAATGGATACAGCGTGTAAGACCGGATATTCCTGACCAATTGACGAGTTTTAGTTTCCCTTCTAACCATGCGATGGTAGGTTTATTGTATTTATTTACGTATGCTTATTTATTAAATGGAAACCATAAATCGACTAAATGGCGTTTCAGTATTTGGATAAGTGCAATTGTCTTGACGCTTCTAGTGGGTTTATCTCGAGTTGCTGGGAACAATCATTATGGAACAGACGTGATAGGGGGATGGATGCTTGGTTATTCTTTCTTCATTCTAGTGGTTGTTTGGTATGAATGGCGCAATCGCAACATGGGCAAACGTAAGCCCCAACCAGAATAACCGAATCTTACGCTAATTATTAGCGTAAGATTTTTTGAAAGGGTGGTTAACGGTGTTTACTATTCCTGATGATTTAATTGATATAGGGGAAAAACGAGTGAAAGGACAAGCTGTACAAGGGTTTGTTCGTGGCTACGGAAACCCTAACCCGAAGTTACTGCTTGTTGGGGAAGCACCTGGTGAAAATGAAATAGAAACTGGAGTTCCTTTTATAGGACGAGGGGTATGGCTGTAATGGCTTTAAGTTTATTATTGATTGCTTAAGTTGTTAACACGTTGTCTAGTCTAACTAGGTAGCGTGTTTTTCTTATTCTTCGCTTTCTGGTTGTAAGTTAATGATTATAAAACTATACTGATGTGTAAAGAGTTAAATAGACATGTGTAAAGACAAGGAGAGAAATGATGACTACGTCAATTAATAAAGAGAATAAGCCTCTTTCAAGAAATAAATTATTAGGAATTGCAGGGCTTGGTTGGATGTTTGATGCCATGGATGTAGGTATTCTATCTTTCGTTATAGCAGCACTCGCAATTGAATGGAACTTATCGCCAGGTCAAATGGGATGGATAGGGAGTGTTAACTCTATCGGAATGGCATTTGGAGCATTTGCGTTTGGTCTTTTTGCAGATCGTATCGGTCGCAAACGGGTCTTTATAATAACGTTGGTATTATTCTCAGTAGCAAGTGGGCTTTCAGCATTATCAACAACTCTCGCAGTCTTTTTAGTGTTCCGATTTTTTGTTGGAATGGGCCTTGGTGGAGAACTTCCTGTAGCATCTACACTTGTTTCTGAAAGTGTCGAAGCAAAAGAACGGGGTCGAGTAGTAGTATTGCTCGAAAGTTTTTGGGCAGCCGGTTGGTTAATTGCGGCATTAATTTCATATTTTATTATCCCAAATTACGGCTGGAAAGTTGCATTAGTAATTACAGCATTACCTGCTTTATACGCTATTTATTTACGATTAAATTTACCTGATTCACCACAATTCACGGCAAAGCGTGTACGAGATCGAACATACGGTCAAAATATTAAAGCTGTTTGGTCAAAAGCTTATGCGAAGCCAACGTTAATGTTATGGATATTATGGTTTACGGTCGTCTTCTCTTATTATGGCATGTTCTTATGGTTGCCAAGTGTGATGGTGATTAAAGGATTTAGCTTAATTAAGAGTTTTGAGTATGTATTATTGATGACTATTGCACAGTTGCCAGGATATTTCACTGCTGCTTGGCTAATTGAAAAAGCAGGTCGTAAATTCGTATTGGTCACTTATTTATTAGGTACAGCTGCTAGTGCATTTGTATTTGGTAATGCGGAAACAACCATGTTACTACTGGTATCTGGTGCTTTCTTGTCCTTCTTCAATCTAGGTGCATGGGGTGCACTTTACGCTTATACACCTGAACAATATCCTTCTGTCATTCGCGCAACTGGGACTGGCATGGCAGCGGCTATCGGTCGTGTTGGTGGTATTCTAGGACCTTTATTAGTTGGGTCACTAGTAATGAAGGGTTATGATATTGGTTGGATATTCGGTATCTTCTGTGTAGCCATTGTTATAGGCGTATTAGCTGTTGTAATCCTTGGTAAAGAAACAAAACAAATTGAATTAGAATAGTGTTATTAAAGGACTCTCTAGTGAAAGGGAGTCTTTTTTTGGCGGAAAATAAATATTCGGATTTTTCAATATTCTGTAGTAGTACATGACATTCCTTGTTAAAATGAAACTATCAAATATTGTCTAACAAGGGAGAGGCGGATATGTTTAAAAGGATTGATACCGTATTTTTACCTGTACAAGACACGAATGGCGCGATTAACTGGTTTGAAGAAAAATGTGGGTTTATCTTACGATGGCATGATGAGGAAAATGGGTATGCAGCAATGGAAGTTGGAAACGGGGAAACGGCATTTACATTGGTTCGTAGCCCTCAAATGGGAAGTGGCCAACCTTCCGAGCATGAATGGTTTAATTTATATACGTCGGACATCCATGCAACCCATCAACGCATGCTAGACACTGGAGTGGAAGCCACTGCTATTGAAAGCGGTGGTAATGTGGAGTTCTTTCAATTTAAAGATCTTGATGGCAATACGATTGGAGTTTGTTCATTTGAAGGAGACGCAGCATAAACATCAACAAATATTGATTGTAGGATCAGGAGGGGCTGGGAAATCTACATTGTCCCGCAAATTAGGAGAACTATGGGATATACCAATCGTTCATTTAGATGCACTGTTTTGGCAGCCCGGATGGAATCCTTTGCCGCGTCCTAAATTTATGGAAAAAGTAAAAAATGAACTAACAAAACCACATTGGATTATTGACGGCAACTTTGATTCAAGTATTGAACTGCGAGCGAAATATGCAGATCTTATCATTTTTCTCGATTTCTCAAATGTCATCTGTTTATATCGAGCGTGCAAGAGGGCTTGGACGTATCGTGGGAAAACCAGACCAGATATGGGGAAAGACTGTAAAGAGAAGATAGATTGGGAATTTGTTCGATGGATATGGCGGTATCCAAAAGATGTGAAACCAAAGATGTTAGAACTATTAACCAATACGCAAACCGATGTTATCACGTTTAAATCACCTAAAGAAGTTGAACAATGGCTTCAAAATATCCAAAAAAAGAAGAGTGAATCATCCTAGTAGGATAATTCACTCTTTTATGATGTTTTTAAGGTAGTGTAAAATACAAGGTGATCTTCGTAATAAGAACCTTTTTTATTGTATTCGCCTGTACATGTTATAAGATTTAATTTATCTTGGGGGAAATTGCTTGTTGATTTTGGTTACGCAAAAAACATTTAGAGTAACTCACTTTAACACTCAGGTTTCCGGGGAGCTTTGGAAAGCCATCATGCTACACCATTATCTAATGAATAAGTAAAAGGGGGATGTGACACAGTCACATCCCCCTACTAATTTTCCAGGTAATCCTGCAGCTCGGATGCTTTCGTAGCTCCCCTACAACCTTGAGGCAAATTGCTTGTTGATTTTTACTTACTATAGAATCGTCACTAACTTTAAGAAACCAAGCAGCCGAAGATGCTATTTCGGCTGCTACCGCATTACTTTATTTTGGTTGTTTCTTTGATTAACAATCCACCAGAGATGTTTTTGAGAATCATGAATATTAATCTATAAAGTGAGTATCACTGCTTGTTGAAAATAAAAGATGCAGAAAGAGGCAGAAATAGTATCTTCGGCCGAACATCTACATAAAGTGAGCATCTTGTCTTTAGTAAACCAAACCGTCATAACTGGACGAGCCCAGGTTGCAAGGGAGCGAAGGGTGCACACCAGCCGCAGGATGATCTAAAAAAGAGGATTTGGCGAAGTGACGAAGTTACAAGCCCTAGGTCGAAAACGTTCACAACGTTCGTTAAATAGATAACGAATGTAATAACCAAATAGATTACTTTTATCAAGAGGAAACTGGGATTCGTCTATGAGTTTTAAGACAAATACCCTTATTTATTTTCATACAAAAAATTGATACAGTCCCAATGAGATTGTTTAAAACAACCCTCATTTGCCTATTCTGCTAGTAGAGTTAAAAGCTTTTGCTCTCAAAATTTATCATTACAAAATATAAGCATAAAAGGAGGAAAAAACATATGGAAAGTAAAGAAAAGAATATTTCAAGGCGTGATTTTCTGAAGACTTCTGGTGTTGCTACTGGTGCGTTAATCGGTGGAGGTCTCATTGGGGGACTAGTAGGCTACACGATAAATAAACCCGAACCGGAAACAAAAAATGATATGAAGCATGGTCAACACGACCAACAAATGCATAAAGGGTGGCAATTTTTCAGGAATAATCGGGAGTTTGAAATTATATCGAATGCAACAGAACGTATTTTCCCTAAAGACGATCTTGGTCCGGGGGCAATTGAACTTGGTGTTCCTTTCTTTATCGATAATCAACTAGCTGGACAGTATGGAAGTAATTCAAAAGAGTATATGCATGGACCTTTCGCAGTTGGGGCTGCCACGCAAGGATATCAAAGTCGTTTAACTCGAGCAGAAATTTTCAGACAAGGAATCGAGAAGCTTGAAGCTGAGGCAACTAGCAGATTCGAAAATGGCTTTTCAAGTATTGAAGGAACCCAGATGGATGAGATTTTAACAGCTTTTCAAAAAGACGAGATTCAAATGTCTGGTGTGACATCTGCATTTTTCTTCCGCTTACTAAGAACAGCAACTTTAGAGGGAGCCTATTCAGACCCTATCTACGGTGGCAATCAGAATATGGAAGGTTGGAAGATGAAAGGTTTCCCTGGCCATCAAATGTCCTATATCAAGGTAATCGAAAGTGAAAAGTTTCAAAAAATTGCACCGAATTCATTGGGTGGAAGTGAATAAGGAGGGGGGACTTTAAATGGTTAAAACATTACCTAAAGTAGATGTTGTAATAGTTGGTATGGGTTGGACAGGCGGCATTATTGCAGCGGAATGCGCAAAGGCTGGTTTAAAGGTTGTTGGTTTAGAGAGAGGCCAGGAGCGGGGGACAGAAGATTATTTAAAAATACATGATGAATACCGTTATGCAGTTCGATATGAATTAATGCAAAATTTAGCAAAAGAAACCATTACTATTAGAAATAATCGTAAAATGCCTGCATTGCCCATGCGTCAATTAGGATCCTTTTTACTGGGAGAAGGGTTAGGGGGTTCAGGAACTCACTGGAATGGTCATACATGGAGGTTTTATCCTTATGATTTTCAAATAAAAACAATGACGGATAAAAAATATGGTCCTAATAAATTACCAAAGGATTATCTACTCCAAGATTGGGGCCTTACCTATGATGAACTAGAACCTTATTTTTATACGTTTGAACAAACTATCGGGCTCTCTGGTGAGGATAATAATCCTTTTCTAAAGCGTAAAGACCCATTCCCTACCCCCCCAATGAAAAAGACACCGATTTTGAAAAAATTTGAGAAGGCTACACAAGAATTGGGTTATTCACCAATAATGATGCCCTCTGCAAATTTGTCTGAAGCTTATGAGAATCCAGATGGGGAAATGATAAATGCCTGCCAGTATTGTGGGTTCTGTGAACGTTTCGGTTGTGAGTATGGAGCGAAGTCCTCACCAGAAATTACTGTTGTTCCTACTGCAAGGAAGACCGGTAATTTTGATGTGCGATTCAATGCGAATGTCGTTGAAGTGATCAAAAGCGGAAAAAAGGTCACGGGTGTGAAATATATGGACACGCTTTCTGGTGAAGAATATATTCAGCCTGCAGAAGCGGTCGTGTTATCAAGTTATGTCATGAATAATGCAAAGCTATTGATGGTGTCAAAAATCGGTGATCAATATGATCCAGTAACAGGTCGAGGTACTCTTGGAAGGAGCTATTGCTATCAAATACTTCCGGGAGCGTCAGGTTTCTTCGACGATCAGATGAATACTTTTATGGGAGCAGGCGCTCTTGGTATGACCATTGATGACTTTAATGCTGATAATTTTGATCATAGTAATTTAGACTTCATTCACGGTGGTAGCCTATCAATCACACAAACAGGATCAAGACCTATTGAGACCAATCCAATTCAGCGTGATACGCCGACTTGGGGAGCAGAATTCAAAAAATCGTCTATCTACAATTACACACGAACTTTAAGTATTGGAGCACAGGGTGCTTCGATGCCTCATAAAGAGAATTTCCTTTCGTTAGATAGCAATTACAAGGATGCTTACGGGATACCACTTCTTCAAATGACCTATAATTTTACTGAACAAGATCGAGCTTTGCATAAGTATATATCGGAGAAATCAGCAGAAATTATGAAGGAAATGGGTGCGAAGACGGTTGAAAGCAGGTCGCCTATTACGGATTATGATATTGTGACTTACCAAACTACTCATAATACAGGTGGAACAGTCATGGGGGGGAGTCCAGAAAATAGTGTTGTGAACACATATCTGCAACATTGGGATGCAGAAAATCTATTTGTTGTTGGTGCAGGGAACTTTGCTCATAACGGAGGATATAACCCAACAGGTACAGTGGGCGCACTTTCTTACCGAGCTGCGGAAGGCATTATCAAATATAGCAAATCGGGTGGATCACTCGTCTAAAAAGGAGGAATTATTATGGGTGGATTAGGAGCAATAGGTGTTCCAGGATTAATCATCATTTTGGTTATTGTACTCATTGTATTTGGTCCGAAAAAACTACCGGAAATTGGAGCGGCAGTTGGGAAGACATTTTCAGAATTTAAAAAGTCGACAAGAGGACTTATAGATGACGATGAACCCGTAAAAAAAGAAGAAAAGAAATCTGAAATCCTATAGAAGGTGAAGTAAATGGACCCATACGAACATCACAATAAGAAAATAATTAGTCCATTAGATAAAAAAAAAGTGGTAGAAGTTGAAGAAGTTATAGCAAATGTGGCTGCCAGTGACGAATCACCACTTGTTGAACATTTAACGGATTTACGAAAGCAAATTATTAAGAGTGTAGCAGTATTTCTTTTTTTCTTTCTTGTCGTACTTTCAACCATCAATCTATGGTTTCCGTATGTTACAAGGGGCAATGAATTAATCGTACTTGGGCCACTTGAAGTAGTGAAATTCTATATGTCGATTTCGAGTGCGCTTTCGCTAGGCATTTCTCTACCTTTTATATTTCATTTTATTTGGCAGTTTGTTAAACCAGGATTGAACCATGCAGAGAGTCGATTTATTGGATTGTATTCACCACTAATGCTTGTACTTTTCATAGTCGGTATTTCTTTTGGCTATTTTGTTGTGAATCCTTTAAGTTATCAATTTTTAATCAGTATTGGCGAAGTGAATTTTAAAGTAATGGTATCTGCTAGTGAATATATTCACTTTTTGTTAATGACGACAGTGCCTTTAGGAATATTATTCGAACTGCCAATTATTGCGATGTTTTTATCAGCTATCGGTATCTTGACTTCAGATAAGATGAAAAAGGTACGAAAATGGTCTTATGTCGTATTAGCGATAATATCGACACTCATGACACCACCAGACTTTATCAGCGATTTTTTGGTTCTAATTCCAATGATTTTGCTGTATGAAATTAGTATTGTGGTTGTTAAAAAACTTGAACGAAAACAAATATTGAATGAAAAACTATCGATCCCCTTAGAGTAGTGGGATCGATAGTTTTTTTATTTGGAGATTTGTTAATTGCAACGAATGAGAATCATTTGTCAATTTCGTTTAAATATTCGAAAAAGAGTGACATTGGCTACCGATTTGTGTAATATCTACTATTAAAAACGATAGGGAGATAAAATCGTATGAAATTCAACGTGTTTACAAAAGCTCAGGAATTCGAAGATAAAGCAAAACCTTTTTTAAGCAAACATGAAGATTTATATAGTCTGTTTTATGGCGTGTTGCAAGGAATCAAAGCCGGGCGATATGAAAATCCGTTCATGGCTACGATTGAAGTAGAAGACTGCATTGTGGCTCTATTTCAAATGACACCTCCCCATCCTTTGAATCTTATTATTATTGATGAAACAAAAATAGATGACATTTTGACGCTTGCTGCTCATGAACTTTTCAAAAGAAAACTACCTATTCAATCGGCTGTTGGCGTGAAATCTGTAGTCACTGCATTTTCAGAGAAATGGCAAGAGACGACAAAATGCAAAGCAAAATTGTTAATGGACCAAGGTCTATACCGTTTGGATAAAGTTGATCATTCACTCGAAAAAAGTCCAGGATCGTGGCGCTATGCTAGAAAAGATGAAGCGCCAATTCTTGAAAATTGGTTTAAAGCATTTGAAATGGATACGGGACTTAAAAGTAGCCCTCTAGATGCTATTAAGGAAAAGGTTAATCAATTCTTGGAAGATGAAGAAGTATTCTTTTGGGAAGACAAAGGAAAAATCGTTTCAATGATGAAAAAAGCGCGCCCTTCTGAACGTGGAGTCACTGTATCTTTTGTCTATACTCCACATGAAGAAAGGAAAAAAGGATATGCACGCACCATGGTTGCAGCAGGTAGTGAAGAATTATTAAAGACCTATGACTTCTGTGTGCTGTACACGGATATGATGAACCCTACTTCCAACAAGATTTACCAAGAAATCGGTTACCAAAAAATTGCAGATTCAATTCACATTGAATTTGTTTCAGAAGATGGGCTATGACATGGAATTGAGGGAATTGAAGGTATAGTGGTATGAATAAGTGGTCATGATATTCAAGTGTGATGCATATAAAAATTAAGACTCAAAAAATAATTAACTAAATTGTGCCTTAATTTAAAAGTGATATGCTATAATTCATACAAACTGGTAAGGAAATGAAAAAATTACATAATCATTTCTAGGTGCGAGGCAAGAAGGGACGATGGGTGGACAATGGAAAATTAATCTTATTTCTAAGCAAATTAAACATTTTGCGAAATCGGAAATAGGATTGGTCTGCCCATTTTTCATTACTACAGAAATTCTCTTTATTAAAAAAAGAGTTTTTTGTTCTGATCTATTTTGGGTAAGTTTAATCCTTCCGATAATTCTCGGAGGGATTTTTTTGACCTTCGAAATAGGGGGAATAGGAATGGTTGTACTTGGTAAAACACAAAATGTATCCATTGAATATGGCAATAAAATAGTGGTTCAAAAAGTATCAATTGATATCAA
Organism: Paenisporosarcina sp. P5_A11; assembly: GCF_056400705.1. Lineage (NCBI taxonomy): Bacteria > Bacillati > Bacillota > Bacilli > Caryophanales > Caryophanaceae > Paenisporosarcina > Paenisporosarcina sp. P5_A11. Next base: position 16,251 of record NZ_JBFUKT010000001.1, on the reverse strand, counting down.
AAAAGGAAGTTGTATTGGAGTCGTCGGTGGTAATGGTGAAGGGAAATCCACTCTGTTGTCTCTGTTTGCTGGAGAGCTAGGAGCAAGTGAAGGTTTTATTCATTGGATAGGAGGAACTCCTACAACGCATTACTTTAGACAAGAAGATCAAGCTTTTGAATTGATCGACAATCAGCTAGAGGAAAATAACCTCTCACATAAATGGCATGTTCCCAAAAATCGCTCGTATGAGGTATTGAGTGGTGGAGAACGAATGAAAAAAAGGCTTTCACAAGCATTTTCAAGTCATGTTCAGTTGTTACTTTTAGATGAACCAACAAACCATCTAGACCAACAAAGTTTAAAAGAACTGGTGAAACTCGTTAAATCCTTTTCGGGTACCTTGATTATCGTCTCACATGATCGCTATTTTTTAGATGAAGTAGCTACCACTATTTGGGAAGTAGAACACCAAAGAGTAACTGCATATGAAGGGAATTATACTACCTATCGATTGGAAAAAGAAGAACGACGCAAGGTACATTCGCGATTGTACGATGCGCAACAAAAAAAAATCACGCGGATTGATGAACAAATTGCATCACTTCAAAATTGGTCATCTAAAGCACATGCCGACTCAACAAAACAAGATGGATTTAAAGAGTTCTATCGTTCGAAAGCCAAACGCATGGACACTCAGATTCGCTCAAAACGTAAGCGTTTGGAAGGTGAACTTGCAAAAGCGAAAATCGACAGACCGTTAGAAGAAAAAGAAATTTCGTTTTCAATTGAAGGCAATCAAAAGCAAGGACATCGAGTGATTGAGGCTAAAAGACTCTCGAAAAGATTTGGTGAGCAAGTATTATGGGAAAAAGCTTCGTTTACCATTCAACGAGGCGAACGTATTGCTCTTATTGGACCAAACGGTTGTGGGAAGTCTACTTGGTTGCGCATGCTTATGGGGCAAGAAACGTTTGAAGGTGACTTGTGGAAAACCAGTGCTATGAGTATTGGCTATTTGCAACAAACAGTAGAAGACTTACCAGAAAAGAAGACACCTGAAGAATGGTTCGACCCACAAGATTTTGACGAGCGAGGACAAATTCAAACGTTAATGACAAACTTAGGTTTTGGGAAAGAACATTGGCGTCTACCAATAGGCTCTTTGAGTATGGGAGAGCGATTAAAGTTGAAACTAATGGCGTTCATGATGGAACAAAAAGACGTTTTGTTATTAGATGAACCTACCAATCATTTGGATTTGCCTTCCCGTGAACAACTGGAACAAACCTTGTCTACTTATCCAGGCACGATAATTCTTGTGACTCATGACCGTTATTTTTTGGATAAAATTGCAAACAAGCTCCTTGTTTTTGAAGATAAATCAATGAAAAAAGTAGACATGACATTTGCTGAGTGGAATAATCACCAGAACGAGACGTTTCAACAGCAGCAGTTGCTGAAGCTAGAAATAGAGCGACAAGCGCTCCTTGGAAAAATTAGCTTTATGCCAAAAACAGACGGTAAATACGCTGAATTRGATCAACGATTCAACGAATTATGCAAAYAAATAAAAGCACTGAAAGAGTAAGCTCACATCCACTCGGTGAAACTAGTTGAGTGGATGTGTTATTAAGAAGAAAATAATAAGAGATAGTGCATATGTCGAATGAATTAAGGGTAATAGAAAAAGATATACCTACTGAAGCTTAAAAAGGGGCTGACGCTGTGATACGATTTGACCAAGTAACGAAGCGATTTGCAGACGGAACTGAAGCTTTAAAAGATGTTTCATTAACTATTCCAACAGGCAAATTAACCGTGATTATAGGTCCAAGTGGTTGTGGAAAAACCACATTAATGAAGATGATAAACCACTTGGAAGTACCAACATCGGGTGATGTATTAATTGATGAACAATCTATTAAAGATCGCGATGAGGTGGAGCTCCGACGTTCCATCGGTTATGTCATTCAGCGTATTGGCTTATTTCCTCATATGACAATTGCCAAGAATGCTGCACTGGTACCCACATTAAAGGGTTGGAGTGCAGAAAAAACGAAAGAACGTGTAAGCGAACTAATGAATATCACAGGACTTGATCCCGAGACGTATTTACATCGTTTTCCTCTTGAACTTAGCGGAGGACAGCAACAACGTGTAGGAGTTGTTCGGGCACTCGCTGGAGATCCAAATATCGTGCTAATGGATGAGCCTTTCAGCGCACTTGATCCAATTAGCCGAGAACAACTTCAAGATGAGTTGCGAAATCTTCAACAAAGAATTCAAAAAACCATTGTTTTTGTCACGCATGACATGGACGAAGCTTTAAAAATAGCCGACCATATTATTGTACTACGCGCTGGAAAAGTGGAGCAAACGGGTTCGGCACATGATCTGATTCATGAACCTGCAAATGACTTCGTTCGTAACTTTATCGGACAAGATCGAATCAATCGACAGCGTTCATTTGGCCAACGGAAAATTAGCGAGCTGTCATCGTACTATAAACAAGCGAAAATAGGCGAGCAGGTAGTCTCAATAAATTCATCAGAAGATGTAGAAAAAGCAATTGCTCTCTTAGAGCAACCTCAGACAGATGTATTGGCTATCTATACAAATGAAGAATTCGTAGGTTACATCGACCAAACGTCATTACTGAAAGCAGTCTTAGCTAAGGAAGTAGGTGCGTCTTCTTATGACTGACTTCTTGGAAACAATTCAAAGCCGCTCTGACCTTATTCAACAAGCGTTTTTCGAGCATATTTATTTATCGTTCGTAGCATTGGCAATCGGAATAGCTATCGCATTGCCTCTAGGTATTTTAATTGCTCGACATCGTAAATACGCTGAACCAGTAATAGGAGTAACGGCAGTTTTTCAAACAATTCCTAGTTTAGCTTTATTCGGTTTTCTAGTACCACTTATGGGAATTGGCTCAAACACGGCACTTATTGCACTTATTATTTATGCGCTTTTACCCATTTTACGTAATACATACACGGGACTTACTTCTGTAGATTCGTCCATCATAGAAGCGGGTAGAGGAATGGGAATGACAAGAACGCAAATACTAAAACAAATAGAATTCCCACTCGCCTTACCTTTTATTATGGCGGGAATTCGCACTGCAACGGTTTTAACAGTCGGAATTGCCACGCTTGCTACATTTGTAGGAGCCGGTGGTTTAGGTGACGTTATCTATCGAGGTTTACAATCGTATAATAATTCACTCGTCTTAGCAGGAGCACTTCCTGTTGCGCTACTAGCTATTAGTTTTGACTTATTATTAAAATGGGTGGAAAAGAAAGCAACACCAAAAGGAATGAAAACACAATAGGAGGAAATTCTATGAAAAAACGTTTTGCCGGATTAGTTCTACTAGCATCAGTCGCATTAGTAGGTTGTGGGTCTTCAAGTGATAAAAATGAACCTATTGTTATTAGTGGAAAACAATTCACAGAGCAATATATTTTACCTCAAATTTTAGGCCAATATGTAGAAGCTAAAACGGATTATGATGTGGAATATAATGAAGGACTCGGTGAAGTGGCGATATTAACACCTGCGATTGAAAAAGGTGATATCGATATCTATGTTGAATATACGGGTACTGGTTTGCAATCGGTATTAGAGGAAGATCTTAAACAAGGCGAAAGTTCTGAAAGTGTATTAGAACGTGTTCGCAAAGGATATGAAGAGAAGTTTGACGTGACTTGGCTAGAGCCACTTGGTTTTGAAAATACGTACACTTTAGCTTATAGCAAAGACAAGCCATACAAAGCTGAAACGTATTCTGAATTAGTTGAAGCATCAAAATCAGAAGACATCGTGTTCGGCGCACCTCATGCTTTTTATGAGCGACCAGGAGATGGGTATGAAGCAATGGTCAAAGAATATCCATTTGAATTCTCTGAAAAGGAAAGCTTAGATCCAAACGTCATGTATGAAGCGGTTAAACAAGGCGATGTAGATGTCATTACCGCATTTACAACAGATGGCCGTATTGAACGATTTGACTTAGAGATTACAAAAGATGACAAAGGCTTCTTCCCAAAATATGATGCAGCACCTCTTGTGCGTCAAGAAACTCTAGAAACTTATCCAGAACTTGAAGACGTGTTAAACGAATTAGCTGGAAAGATTTCACTTGAAGATATGCAAAAAATGAATGCTCGTGTTGATATTGATCAAGAAAAACCTGAAGATGTAGCTCGTGATTTCTTAATTGAAAAAGGATTAATCGAAGAGTGAAATAATAAAAGAGAGGCTGCTTTTGCAGTCTCTCTTTTATTGTTGAACTTCTGTTCCTCTTAACTATTCTAATTTTTAGCGAAATTCCCAACGACTTCAACAGTTTCAAATATATTAATAAATGCTGCTTCATCATGATTGTGAACAATCTTTTTAATTTGCATCGTTTCGTATCGTGTAACAACCATCATTAATATTTGTTTTTTCTCTTGTGTATAGCCCCCGTATCCTTCTGTGATAGTAATACCTCGATAGACTGATTGTATTAAATCATTTCGAATTAAGTCTCCTTTTGTGGTAACTATGTGCATAGTTAATTTGACGTGATCAGTGAAAATGGTATCAATCACTTTACCCGTCAAATAGATAGACAAAAGTGTGTATAATGCTAAATCCCAGTTGAATACAAATCCAGATATAAGGACAATTACGCCATTCATACTTGTGAGAAGAAGACCGATACTGACATTACTAGTTCGTGAAATCATTATCGCAATAATATCCAATCCACCCGAAGTACCAGCGTATTTCAATATTATCCCAATTCCTATTCCTCCTATAACCCCACCAAAAACGGTAGAAAGTAATATATTATCGGTGACTCTAACTGTTGGCAGTAAATATAGGAAGATGGAAAGTGAAACTACACAAATCATTGTATTGATAGTAATGGTTTTTCCAAGTTTGTAATAGCCCAAAATTAATAAAGGTATATTAAAGACCAGATTCAACAAGCCAGTATTAAAGGGAGTGATTAATCCAATTAATATAGCAATACCGCTAATTCCACTACTTAAAATACCGTAAGGAACAAGAAAAAAATTAAAGGCAAATGCAACAATCAGTGAACCTAGTATGACAATCAAATTCTTCACTTCGTAACCTCTTTTCGTGAATAAGTACTTAATAAAAAACCCATCCCCCAAAAAGGGATGAGTTGTGCTCGCTATACAATCCACACCAGTAATGTACGAACAAACATGAGCTCAATCAACGTACTACTATATGTGTTCCATTGTAACAGAGGGAAAACGTATAAGCTCTTTGATTTTCTGCTTACAACATTCAGTAGATTTCTACATAGAGTGTGGCAAAGTACCTTGTTTTTGTTGTACAAAAGGCCATAAGACATCTGCCCAAATTTTGTAACCCCGGTCGTTTGGATGAATCCCATCTTTTAATGTTGAAGGGAGTGGTATGTTTTTTGAAGACATGTTATACAGCATTGCACCATGTGTATCAAAGTAATTCCAACCTTGTTTTTTTATATAAGTTGAAGTTTCATCGACATAATCCGTATATTTGAGACCAAACTGATTGAGTGTTGGCCCGAATTTATTCGATGTACAAGGGTTTGGCGATAAGAATACAATCCGTGTATTTGGTAAGGCCTGTGAATACAATTGGTATAGTGAATCTAAAGAGTTAAAAGTGTCTTCCAACGAGACATTTTTATTGTGATTATTAATGACGGATGTTTCAATAAACAATATGTCTGGCTGCTCTTTTAAAATTGGTTCAGTGACACGATCTTCAAGTAACCCTACCGATGTATATCCAGAGTACCCATGATTTGAAATCGTGAACCTCTCCAAAGCTGGATTCGAATTCCGAAGATTAACTTCAATACGTCCACGCCAAGTTTTTGTTTGATTAGTAGACCCTGTTCCGCGAGTTACGCTGCTACCAGTCACTGCCATTTTCGCTTCGCCGCAAATCATGGCGCGGAAAATTAAGTAGTCGGCGAGAGATTGATTTGGATTGTATTTCGGGTCGTAAGTTTTAACAGATGATTCATTTGCACTAACTTGATCCTGGTGTACATCATTTCTACTATAGAAGAGGAGTGTACCCGCAGTGATCCAAATTAACCACTTCCATTTGTTCATGCGGTCAACTCCTTATTTTTTTATATAATTAATGTAATATTCAGTCATCAATTACTCAATAGGAAGAAAGTAGTGTATAGTAAATTCCTTATGATTTTGTCCCAATCGGATATTTTATGGCATTTTTCTTCATTTTATCACGTGCTGCTTCGATTAAATCTACTCCAATTACATCGGAAAACTGCAACAAGTAAATAAATACATCGGCCATTTCATCAACAATCGCTTGTTTATCATGAGCAATTGCATCTTCTGGAGACCGCCACTGGAAACATTCTAGCAGCTCACTTGCTTCGAGCGAGATGGAAATAGCTAAGTTCCGTGCATCGTGATTACCGTCCCAGTTTCGATCATTTCTAAATTGTTGTATTTCTTGGATAATTTCTTTCATCTGTAGTTTCCCCGTTTCGATAAAATTCTATGTATTGTTAAAGTATAAATAAAAGAAGGAGAAATGCACATGAATTTCCAACCAATTTCAACTAGCTTTTTTCAACAACCAACGATTCAACTTGCTCAAAACTTAGTTGGTCAATATCTTGTTCATCAGCATCCTGATGGTTTATTGGTCGTAAAAATAATTGAAACTGAAGCATATATGGGATCTGAAGATCGAGCGGCACATAGTTTTGGTAATCGGCGAACGAAGCGAACTGAAGTAATGTTTGGAGAGCCAGGACTTGTTTATACCTATCAAATGCACACACATACATTGATGAACGTTGTTAGTGGTCCTATCGGTAAACCTGAGGCTATCTTGATACGAGCTGGAGAACCCATTGTTGGTCATGAATTAATGCAACAATTTCGCGGAACAACAGCAATAAAAAATTGGACAAACGGTCCGGGTAAGCTTTCTAAGGCGCTAGGTGTGACTATGAGTTTCTATGGTCATCATTGGACAGAAAAACCACTTTTCATTGCACCAGGTCCAGGTGTGAAAGAACTTGAAATAGGTCCACGTGTAGGGATTCAAAATACTGGAGAAGCGGTAGATTACCCTTATCGGTTTTCTGAAAAGGGCCATCCAATGGTCTCAAAATATCGATAATAGGTTTAATGGGATATTTTAGTGGAATATTAATGGTGAACAAACTTTAAGGAGTGATTTAGAAATGGCTAAAATTGCAACTTTAATCACGAATATGTTTGAAGACATTGAGTATATGGATCCGTCAAGGGCTTTTAACGAAGCGGGACATGAAGTATTTACTATTGAAAAAGAAGCAGGCAAAGAAGTGAATGGCAAACAAGGGGAAGCGAAGGTGAAGATTGACCATAGTATCGACGATGTGAAACCAGAAGACTTTGACGCTTTGTTCCTCCCAGGTGGTTTTTCGCCTGACCAATTACGTGCCGATGAACGGTTTGTGGAATTCACAAAAGCCTTTATGAATTCAAAGAAACCAGTTTTTGCAATATGTCATGGTCCTCAGCTATTGATTTCGGCTAAAGCGTTAGAAGGTCGTGATGCAACTGGTTATAAATCGATTGCTCAAGATATGTTATATGCCGGTGCAAAATTTGTAGATAAAGAAGTAGTTGTTTGCCAAAATCAATTGGTAACAAGTCGACAACCTGAAGATATTCCAGCATTTAATCGTGAATCCCTAAAATTATTAGAACAACTATAAGCATGAAATGTCCCGTTTTTACGGGACATTTTTTTGTTTGAATAACCCATCCTTGTTGCTGCTTCCTTGAGTGGAATTACATTTTTTTTAGGAATTTTTCATAGTCTCTTTGATTGTTAGTAGTAGTGGCTAAGTTATATAAGGCCAGATAAAATTGTTGGCTGTCTTGTTCAAAAAGAAAAAGATTTTCAAAACCAAGTGCGGTGTGTATTGCAAAATCCCAAACTGATTGATAATCGCGTGGATTAAGCGATTTAGCCATCAAATCCAAAGCTTTTAAGATGTCCGTTGAAACAATAACATTATCTTTCGCATAGTGTCTGATATACCCTAATCCATTGTACAAATAGTGATTAAAATCTCTTTTTTGCAATATGAGTCGAAGGTTATTCTCATCATCTGCTAAATAATTAGAAAAATCGGTTACTAGTGAAATAGAAACAAGCACTTCGCTAACTTGGTAAATAGCAGTAGTTGCTGTCTTGGGGTCGTAATTTCCAAGCGCTCTTATAGCAACCTCGACTAGTTTATTTATGCTGAATTCAATATCTTGAACTTCAGTCTGTTTCTTTCTAACGCTAAAAAACGCCAAATATTTATCTTCATCTACTGTCATCTCACGCTTTTTCCAATAAGTCAAAAGTGGTGTACTTTCAAACACGTAGCTCCCGATTGTGTGCTCAAACCTCATCATAATGTCATCTTTTTTAGCTTCTTCGATCATAGAGATAAAATCCACGAGTTGAATATAGCCCGGTGTACCTGCTTTAATTTGGAGTCCCTTTCCGTTCCGAATATCTGCATCTGTGTCACTGAAATCTTTTACTTTGTAACTATCTAGTTCATCTTTCAAAGTTCCTTTTACAATTTCCAATGCTTCTTTTTTCATGTCATCCGTCAATTGATTCACTTGTAACCACGCAACTGCATGATTAATAAAAAATATAAAAGTGGCCATCGAAAAGATTGCTAAAAAAGTCGCTGTAATAGGAACAGCAAAATAATACTCAGTGATTCTTTTATTAAGAAAGAATAAGGATAAAAGAACATAGATAAAGCTACCAGTAAAAATCCCTAAAACACGCTGTGTCGCTTTGCTAGATATAAAATTTTTAAGAATACGAGGGGAAAACTGTCCAGAAAAAGTAGTGAAAACAACTAATACCAAGTTGAATGTGAATATTGTAATCGTTAAGGTAGCTGCAGTAAGGACGCTTAAGAGAGAAAGAGTTAGTTCATAATCTACGGCAAAATACGATATCATTTTATTGCCCATACCGTAATTCAAGTCACCATTTAAAGTTACACTTAATAAAATCATGGAAAAAAGGACGTAAAGCACGGGGGTAAACCATAAGTTTGACTTAACTTGATGGGCTAGCTCCCTTTCTGACATCCTTGTGTATTTTTTTAAATACTTATCTAGAAGATATGTTTTCATTATTTGTAATGTCCTTTCTAAAAGGCATTATTACTGTTGCAAGGCTAAAAAAAGATGGAATGATTATGTTTATACTTAGAGAATTTTAATAATTGATTTAACAGTAAGGGAACATAATGCCGTATTTAAAAGCCAATACTTCATATTGTTTACCCCAAAAAACCACCTTATACTATCCTTTTTTATAACATAGCCTTAAATACAATACCCTCATTTTCGGTATTGTACTTGTTAACTTTATATTTCTGAAAAAAAGCCTAATACTTTCACTCGAAATAGGATAATGTAATAGAAACAACATATTCATGAGGTGAAAGATATGAAAGACGGCAAGGAATCCAACAGGTCAAGAATATACGAAATATTTACGTATTTACATGAACATCCAGAAATCAGTTGGAAAGAAGTTGAGACAACAGCTTACTTAAAAAAACTGATTGAACAAGAAGGATTTAGCGTTCGAACATTTGATGACAGCACAGGTTTGGTTGTTGAGATCGGGGAAGGTCCAACATGTATCGGCATTCGCGCAGATATGGATGCACTTTGGCAAGAAGTAGATGGAGTATTCAAAGCAAATCACTCATGTGGTCATGATGCTCATATGACCATTGGTATAGGTACTTTATTGAAGATGAAAGAAGTAGGATTTCCGAAAGATATTCGCTTTAAATGGATATTTCAACCGGCTGAAGAAAAAGGACAAGGCGCTTTAAAGATGCTTAAGCAAGGTGTCTTAGACGATGTAGATTATTTATTTGGAGTCCACCTTCGACCCATTCAAGAAATTCCAGATTGTACAGCATCGGCTGCTATATGTCATGGAGCTGCTGGTATCATAAAAGGTACAATTGAAGGAGAAGATGCTCATGCTGCTAGGCCACATCTCGGTCAAAATGCAATTGAAGTAGGTGCAGCAATTGTTCATGGTTTAGAAGGCATTCGAATGGATCCACTCGTCCCTTATTCCGTAAAAATGACCAAGTTGCATGCGGGTAGTGAAACAGGCAATATCATCCCAGGAAAAGCATCATTTACACTAGATGCACGTGCTCAAACCAATGAAGCCATGCGGATTCTTCGGATAAAAGTGAATGAAGTTCTTCGCAGTGTAGAATCCATATATCACGTTAAAATGAAATTTAAAATGCACGAAGGATTAGTAGCAGCCATTGTAAATGAAGAAGCATATGATCTTATGGAACAAGCCATTATCACAGTTTTAGGTGCAGAGAAATTGGAACCACGGATCACGACTCCAGGTGGTGAAGACTTTCATTTTTACTCCCTACATAAACCCAATTTAAAAGCGACGATGCTCGGTCTAGGATGCGGGTTGTCTCCAGGACTGCATCATCCGAAAATGACATTCAATCATGAGAGTATTTATACAGGCATTGAAATTCTAACCAACACCATTCTTAATGCCATTCAATTAATCAATAATAACAAGAAAGTTTAAAACACTTTTTTCTAGATAAGAGTAAGGGGGATGTGACTAAGTCACATCCCCCTTACTCTTACAGGTGATCTTGGCACTCAAACTTTCATTACTTCTACCTATATAAGGCTTATTAATGGTTTTATTTCGCTGCGCTACTTTTCGAAAGAAGAAAGTGTATTTATAGCTAGTCAACTTTGTTCTTAAGATTAAGGCTAGGTACAGAATTTAAAGCTTCTCAAGCGGACTGGAACTGTTTAGTGGCAACCATGAAACCTAAAACCACTTTATCACTCAGGTTTCCGGGGAGCTTTTGAAAGCATCATGCTGCATCTTTACCTAATGAAAAGTAATGGGGGAATGTGACTTCGCCACATTCCCCCATCCCTTTGTTCTATAGCACATGGTGCAGCAGGTAAAGCGTCCTAAGCGACCTGGAACCTTATCTTCTTCAGTTGAACTTATGGATCTCTTCTTAGAATAAAGCAGTTTCTGCATTGTCCATTGAATTCATAAGGACATGCTTATATAATGAAATTATTCATAAATAGATAAGGAGATGCTTATGGATTATTTAGCAATGGAACAATATTTAAAAGGCATTGGTGATCAAAATCGTCTTAGAATTCTAAGCTATCTCATGCATCAATCATTATGTGTATGTGAACTGACCGAATTKCTGCAAATGACCCAACCCGCAATTAGTCAGCATATGCGTAAATTAAAAGATGCGGGCATTGTAAGTGAAGAAAAACGAGGTCGCTGGACAATTTGGTCATTGCAGGTTCGACACCCTCAACTTCCTGTATTGATACATTTACTCAGTTTACTACCCGCTCCAACCCGGACGGTAGAAGACTTAATTAAAGAAGGAAAAAAAGTCATGTGTGAAGCATAAGCGGAGGTTTCAAAATGGATTTATGGTTAGCAAGTATAGTTTTTATTGTGACGTTAATTTTTGTAATATGGCAACCTAAGGGGCTTTCAATTGGTTGGTCAGCAATGGCTGGAGCTGCAATTGCCCTTCTAGTAGGCGTTGTGAATCTTCAAGACGTAATTGATGTAACCGAAATTGTTTGGAATGCTACATTAACGTTTATTGCGTTAATTATCATTTCGTTAATTTTAGACGAAATTGGGTTCTTTGAATGGGCAGCCCTACATATGGCTCGCTTTGCAAAAGGAAGCGGAATTCGCATGTTCTTACTGGTCACGTTACTTGGAGCGGTAGTAGCAGCCTTGTTTGCAAACGATGGTGCAGCCCTCATCCTGACACCGATTGTATTAGCTATGGTTCGTGCACTTGATTTTAAAGATAAGATGATTTTACCGTTTATTATGGCTTCCGGATTTATTGCAGATACCGCATCACTTCCTTTTGTCATCAGTAACTTAGTAAATATCGTATCTGCAGATTTCTTTGGCATTGGATTTATCGAATATGCATCGCGCATGTTTGTTCCAAACTTATTTAGTGTTGCAGCGAGTATGTTGGTACTGTATTTATTCTTTGGAAAATCAATCCCGAAACATTTTGACGAGAAGATGTTAAAAGAGCCGAAAGCAGCGTTAAAAGATATTCGCATGTTCCATGTTTCATGGTATGTACTTAGCATATTATTGATTGGTTATTTCTTAAGCGAATCATTCAATATTCCCGTTTCCTTTATTGCAATAAGTGTAGCTCTAATCTTCTTGTTCATTGCACGTAGAAGCTCGGCAGTTCACACGAAAAATGTAATCAAAGGCGCTCCATGGGCTATTGTCTTTTTCTCAATTGGTATGTATGTCGTTGTATATGGACTTCGTAATGTTGGCTTAACTTCAGTGTTAACAGAAGTAATTGAATGGACAACTAATCATGGTTTATATACTGCAACACTTGGTATGGGCTTTATCGCGGCAATTCTATCCGCAGTTATGAACAACATGCCAACAGTCATGATTGACGCTCTTGCGATTGCCGATACTAATACAACTGGTGTGATGCGAGAAGCTCTCATTTATGCAAATATTATCGGGGCTGACTTAGGCCCGAAAATGACACCAATTGGTTCTCTTGCGACTTTACTATGGTTGCATGTATTAAGTCAAAAAGGCGTAAAAATAGCATGGGGATATTACTTTAAACTAGGTGTAATATTAACAGTTCCTACTTTATTCATTACCTTAACTGGACTTTATTTATGGTTAACTCTAATTCATTAAAAAGGATGATACTCATGGAAAAGAAAATATTTTATTTTTTATGTACCGGCAATTCATGCCGCTCACAGATGGCTGAAGCATTTGGTCATAAGTACTTAAGTGAAAAGTATAATGTATATTCAGCTGGTATTGAGGCACATGGACTTAATCCAATAGCCATTAAAGCGATGGATGAAGTGGGTATAGATATTCGTAACCAAACATCGGATATGATTGATACTGAGCTATTAAATAAAGCAGACTTCGTAGTGACATTGTGCGGGGATGCTGACGTCAAATGTCCAATGACTCCACCTCATGTGAGACGCTGGCATTGGGGCTTTGACGATCCTGCACGAGCTGAAGGCACGGAAGAAGAGAAGTGGGCTGTGTTTCAAAGAGTCCGTGATGAAATTGATGCAAGAATTGAAGAGTTTTCGAAATCTGGAAGATAAACAAAAGCGACGACGTGATTTATTTCACGTCGTCACCTTTTATATATTTCCCCATATACAATTCATTTAGATATTCACCATTAATGAATAAGGAATTAATTCGCGTGCCTTCTGTGGTATATCCCATTTTCTTATAAAGGGCTAATGCGGGAAAATTGCGTTCAATCACTGTAAGTTCTAAACGAGAAATGCCAACTTCTTGTGCCCACGCTTCTGCTTTAGTCATTAACGATGTACCAACACTTTTTCCATAGTAAGCTTTACGTACACCAATTACGATAGAAGCACGGTGACTTGCTCGAGGAGATGGGCCAGTAACTACAGCGACAAAGCCAGCAAATTCTCCATTAAGGATACCGACAAATATTCTGGAAGTATCGGATTTTTTCCATTCTCCAATTCGCTTGCGGATGGCTTGAACTGATATTTTGCGCTCTTCTTTGCCGAAAAGCATAAAGTCAGATTCTGAATCAATATCTTGTTGAAGATGTATAAAAGAACGTGCATCATCTAAATCAACAGGGCGAATAATTAATATATTTTTAGGATTAGGAGAAGAACTATTCACATTAATCTCATCGGACTCTTTAATAAAAGTGATTGACCGTCCTAAGTCTATTTCTTTTATTGTATAATCAGAGTTCATCCAAGCTAAATAGTGTGTTGCAGGTGGTTTCGTTTTTTTCCACCAACTACTATTCAGAAAAGCAGCATTTGGTAAGGGTTGACCGACGATATTTTCGATAGCAGTATATGTAAGCGTGACTTCATTTTGTGAAACTTCTGCAAAAAAAGATTCTAAAGGTATGTACTTTTTCTCCATTTTCTTTACCATAAATAACCTCTTTTCTGTATCAAAAGAAATGCTTGCTGATTAGTGTAATATTATCATTTTAATAAGTATTATACACTGCTTTAAGAGTAATTTTTCTATAAAAATGAAAATAATAGGTAATATTTGATATGATAATGGAATTATTATGGAATAACGTTATAAAGTAACAATACTTCTTTGTAAACGAAATATAGACTAAAGTGCTAAGGAGTGAAGAAGTCACATGATAAGGCAATTACAAGAAATAGATCGCCAACTGACAATGAATTTTGTATCACAAGAACCAGCTGAAAATGTCTTTATAATTGGAGATATTGAAGGTCATGGTTTTCATTCGTCAATCCAAACCCTATGGGGTGATTTCAATGATCAAGGAAACCTAAGAGCTGTCCTGTTGAAATATGATAAAAACTTCATTGTCTATGCACCAGGAGATTTTGATGCAAAAGGAATCGCAACTATTATTAATAAGGATGTATCGTTCAGTTACTTGTCTGGAATTGAAAAAATCGTTAATAAGTTAACTCCTTATATAACCGCAAAACCGAAAAAGCCACGCGTTCTCTATTACGCTAAATGCGAATCGGCAGAATTACTCCCAACAATACCAGCCGAAATCACATTAGAGAAAGCCCGAGTTGATGATGCTAGAGATATAATTAATCAAATGAAAGCTATTCCGGAATTTGCTGAAGGTAATTATAGTGTCGAGCATAAGCAAGTTTCTTTAGAAAAAGGACTCGCACGTGCGTACTTTATCAAAGATCAAGGCACCATCATTAGTTCGGCATCAAGCGCAGCTGAAAACAGTCAATCTGCGATGATTGTGGGTGTGGGAACTTTACCTAGTCATCAGAAAAAAGGATTAGCAACTTACTGTATGTCGAAGCTATGTCGTGAGTTATTAGAAGAAAATAAGATGTTGTGTCTGTTTTATGACAACCCCTCTGCAGGTGCTATCTATAAGCGAATAGGCTTCGTAGACATAGGGAAATGGAGCATGTGGACATATTAATCTAGCGAAATCTGTTGATGCCACAGCATGTCAGGTGGTTTAATAGAGAAAATAGACTGCTAGAGGAGTTTGAACACAATGCTTCATTATAAAACCTATATCGTATCACCTGATGCGCCTTGGGTATCTTTTGTTCATGGAGCGGGTGGGAGTTCTTCCATTTGGTACAAGCAAATACGAGAGTTTAGAAAAGCACATAATGTCTTATTAATCGACCTTCGAGGACACGGCAAATCTGCTCGTGGACGTTGGAAGAAAGGCGATTCATTTGTCCATATTGCAGATGAAGTGAAAACTGTCTTAGATGAATTAAATATAAAACGCACACATGTCATTGGTATGTCACTCGGAACAATTGTTGCCCAAACGATAGCAGAACGTTTTCCTGAACGAATATCTTCCCTCATATTAGGCGGAGCTGTTATTCGATTGGATATCCGAACAAAACTATTATTATGGACAGGACGTGTGACAAAGCGTTTTATTCCTTATATGTTGCTATATAAATTATTCGCCTGGATTATCATGCCGAAAAAGCGTCATGAAGAATCACGTTCAATTTTCGTAAACCAAGCGAAGAAAATGTGTCAAAAAGAGTTTATTAAATGGTTCTCATTAACTAAGCTAATTAACCCTTATTTATCTAGGTTGCAAATGAAAACAAATTCCATACCAACCCTATTCTTAATGGGAGTGGAGGATTACTTGTTTATGCCACCAGTAGAAGAAGTGGTGAAGCGTAACGCAGAATTTAAACTCATTAAAATTAAAGAATCAGGTCATGTGTGTAACATTGATCAACCGGATATATTTAATCGGCTGTCGATCGACTTTATTTCAACTAAACAAAAAACAAAAGCTATCACCTCAACTGGGTGATAGCTTCAGACTGTAGACAAAAGGGGTTCGGAATGGTCTCATTCCGAACCCCTTTTTTTATTTTTATTGGATTTGAATCGATTATTGAGAATAGTAGACCTCTGCGAGGTCATTATTTATGCCATTTTTGGAGCTCGCCATGTCCAGCTGGCGAGTTTTTTTAAATTCATGGCAGCGAAAGTAAGCATCGCCTGCATCGACAATTTTTTAAGTCCCCTTAACGTTGTCCAACGCATACATAC